>JABCSI010000303.1 GCA_018238965.1 Promethearchaeota archaeon | reverse complement strand
GAAGTGGAAACGCTATAATCATAAATTGGTGTCCATGAAACGGAAATGCTCCTATCAAATGAAGGATTTTCAACACAAAATCTCGAAGCAGATTGTTGAAAATACCAAAGGTGCGACGAGAAGTTCGTTATTAGAACACAGGACTCAACCTCTAATAGTTGAAAACTGAATGTGAAATGACCACAGATGGCTACCTCTCCATGCGTCATTGGTAACGGTGGGGTGTGAAGCGAGAGGAACAATGTACAGACAGATCCGAGATACGCGGAGGGCTGCTGGCTAGCCAAAGAAACCTATGGGAAACGAAAGTGAAGGTGTGATAAACTTCGTGATTTTCGATCGGTGAAAGTATCTGATACACCGAGACCAAAATGGTAAACCGTCAGAAAGGGATATTCTTTGGGATCTCCTTTGTCATTCAAAGCACGGTCGGAGGAGAGCACCTCCCTAAGGGTTTTATTGAACATCTAATAACGGGAACTCGGTAAACCTCATACATCCCAACCAAGTTGGTATCTCTAACGTAAGAAAGAGAGACGGTGTAGGAGGTAGAGGATGTCGGAAGAAGCAAATGCTGTGCTGTAATAACACAGATAGGGTGTTCTCACTCATTCGAAAGAAGGCTGACTTCCAAAACAGGTCTTGACGAAAGAAACGATTGGATGCAACTGTAGCATTGGAGAAGTTAAACGATGACGCAAATCATTGAACCGACCAAGAAACTTGGGAAATTATGGAACGAGATCGACTGGGATCACCATAAGAACCATGTAAGGCGTATTCAAGAACGAATCTTTCGAGCAACCCGAAAACAGAACTGGAAGCAAATAAAGAATCTACAGAAACTTCTGGTTCGATCACACTCTGTGCGACTGGTTGCAGTAAAACGGGTCACACAAGAGAATAAAGGAAAGTATACGGCGGGAATTGACGGAAAAATTTATACAACCTCGTCATCCCGCATGAAACTCGTGGAGGAAGTTAAAGCGTTAAATCCTCATAACCATAGATGTCAACCTGTTAAACGGGTATATATTCCGAAGCCTAACGGAGATAAACGACCCTTAGGGATTCCGACCATTAAAGATCGAATAATGCAACTGATTGTGAAAATGGCGATGGAACCCGAATGGGAAGCGAAGTTTGAACCGAATTCCTATGGATTCCGCCCTGGAAGGCGTTGTCAAGATGCTATTAAACAAATCTGGGAAACAATCCGATTTCGTGATAAAAGGAAATCAAGTGCTTGGGTATTAGATGCTGATATTTCAGGATGTTTTGATAATATCAACCATGAAGCACTCTTGAAAAGAATTCCTATGTTTGTATTAACGATTCGGAGATGGCTTAAAGCAGGAGTTATCGAATTTGGAAGCTTTTATCAAACCAAGTTGGGGACTCCACAAGGTGGGATAATAAGCCCTTTGCTCGCAAACATTGCACTAAACGGAATGGAACGAGAATTTGGGATAGAAACCAAGAATGGATTCTACTACGCTCCTTCTTCGAGGAAAGGAATGAATAAGGGAATCAGTTTGATTCGATATGCTGATGATTTTATTGTCTGTGCTCCTACTAGGGAAAGAATTACGGATTATATCTTACCAAAATTAGAAGCATTTCTTTTGAAGAGGGGGTTGACCTTGAATGAGGCAAAAACCCATATCGTCCATCGAGATGATGGATTCGATTTTCTTGGTTTCAACATCCGACAATTTAGCAATATTTCCCGAACTATATGTTTGGCTAAACCATCAAAGAAATCCGTGAAGCGATTATTAAGAAATATTAAGGAAATTTTGATACGTAATAAACAAGCAAAAGCGGAGGATGTTATCAAACGACTTAATCCAATAATTCGGGGTTGGGGAAATTATTATTGCTCCAGTAATGCGAAAGAAACCTTTTCTTATATTGACCACAATATTTGGAAAATGTTGTGGAGGTGGGCTTTACGCCGTCATCGAAACAAAGGAAAGAAATGGGTGCGATACAAATATTTCCCTACAGTAGATGGGAGAAGTTGGGTGTTTAGCGGGAATAACGGGAATAGGTTGATATTCATGGCCAGTATTAGGATAGATAGTCGATATGTGAAAGTAAAGGGATATAATTCTCCTTATGATCCAGAATTACATCGGTACTGGCAAAATAGGACACGAGGAAAAAAGTATGTGGACTAGTGATTAGATTCTGATCGAAGAACTGGTGGTGACACGAGGACTTTGGAGAGATGTGAGAATATTTCTCTCAGGAACATGGTGACATGAAACGGGTTCACAAGGCGCGAGCCACGTGCAGGGAAACTTGCACGCGTGGTTCCTAAAAGAGGCGGAGGGTAGTAATACTCTCTCCTTATTTAACCCAATACAATTATTGTAGGTGATTTGAATGTAAAACACATGGCAAGAAAGAAAAAAACCACAAAATCACCTCGAATGAACAAAAGTAATAAAACTCTCAATCATTCCATGCAAAATACAGGTAGTATGGGGAGGTTTGTCCAATATTTGACCTATAAAGCTAAGAAAATGGGTAAGAGAATAACAAAAATTGATGAATCTTATACAACGCAGGTATGTTGTAGCTGTGGATTGAAAAAAAAGCGTTCGTTATCGGAACGTAATATTTTTTGCAGTTGTGGGAATCGGATGGACAGGGATTTAAATTCAGCAGTTAATATTATGAAAAAATATCTCTATAAACGTCATTCTGATTCCCTATTGCATCAACCCTCTGTGTACGAGGAATCCTTTCTACGCAAGTGGAATGGATTTACCATGATAAACAACCTCTTTCGTACTAGAAGCAAAAATGGACTCATGGGAAGCCCACTCCTTTAGGTGTTGGTAGTTCACTATTAGGTAATAATCGACTTTTTATGGTTAGAAGAAATAGCTTAAGTATGCTAGATGAAACCATAATTCGCAATCAATTGCAAAATACGGTCGAAGAAATCGATCTTCCTCAACTGGGAAACCGCTATAAAGGAAAAGTTAGGGAGAATTTCATCAATTCCGAAACCCAGCAACGTATAATCGTTTCAACCGATAGATTGAGTGCTTTCGATAAAGTGATTACCACGATACCATTTAAGGGTCAATTATTGAACCAACTATCCACTTTTTGGTTTGAAAAGACCCAACATATTACACCTAACCATATCATCGATCTTCCCGATCCAAATGTTGTGCGGGTTCATGAATGTGAAAGTCTTCCCATAGAGATGATTGTTCGGGCTTATATCACAGGGAGTGCTTGGCGAGCCTATCAGAAAGGAGAATCTGTCTCCGGAATTACATTTCCCGAAGGTCTAAAGAATTATCAAAAATTGCCTGAAATTGTAATTACCCCATCTACGAAAGCGGCTGTGGGTGAACATGATATGCCGATATCGAAAGAGGAGATAATTTCCCAAAATTTGGTTTCCCGAGAAGTTTATGAAGACATTGAACAAAAAACTCTATCGCTGTTTAAATTTGCATCCGATTATTGTGCCCAAAATAACTTAATCTTGGTAGATTGTAAGTTTGAATATGGGAAAACCAAGGATGGAACCATTGTGGTTATTGATGAGATATTTACCCCAGATGCTTCCCGGTTTTGGATAAGGGATACATATCAATCGAAATTTGAAAGAGGAGATGTTCCGGATATATTGGATAAGGAATTTTTCCGCCAATGGTTGATTACTGAAAAGAATTATATGGGAGATGGTCCAATTCCAGAGATTCCTGATGAAATCAAGATAGAGTTTGTAAAAAGATATGTGCAATCCTATGAAATGATCACTGGACAAGAATTTGTTCCTGTCATTGAAGGTAATGTCATCGAAAGAATCAAAAAAAACCTTAAAATAGTTTAAAATATCTAAGTAGATTTAGCGAGTGAAACATAAAAATGGAAACGGCTCATAGAATTGAAGTGGGTGTTGCACTGGATAGTAATACGAGACTTGCAATTATCCAAGACCTAGATATTCATGAAGTAACTAAAGTAGAGAGAATCAGGGTTTATACACTTGAAGGTGGCGATCTCACCCGTGAACAGATGGAATTATTGGGAAAAGAAGTCTTCTCTGATCCGATTGTGGAGCAATTTACCATTGACAGTCCCTTGGTGCGAAATTTTGAAGGGCAAATTCTGGAAATTGGCTTTAAACCCGGAGTTACCGACAATGTCGGAATGACGGCTATTCAAGCAATATTTGATACATTGAGAATAAGGGTTGTTGGAGTATATTCCTCTGATCAATTTCTGTTATATGGTTGTGACGAAGCGACTGCTGAAAACATTGCACAAAACCTTCTGGCAAATTCATTAATCCAAAGATGGGAAATAAAATCAGGAAGGAGTCAGCATGAATTTACCCCCAGTGTGCCGAAAGTAGTCCTAAACCAGGATCCAGAAGTTAAGGAAATCGAATTAAATGTTTCTGACGATGAACTTCTCGAAATTAGCCGTGAAAACGTGTTGGCGCTTAATTTAATCGAAATGCAGGCGATTCGTAATCATTTTTCCTCATTGCAAGAAGAACGGGAAAAAATGGGGCTTTCCCGTAATCCCACCGATGTTGAATTGGAATGCCTTGCCCAAACATGGTCAGAACATTGCAGTCACAAGATTTTTAATGCTAAGATTGAATATCACGAACCCAATCACCAGGAAACTATCGATTCCCTTTTTAAAACCTATATTCGCCGCTCTACCGAGATCATTCGCGGAAGATTGAAAAAAGCTGGAAACAATTGGCTTCTGAAAATATTTACCGATAATGCGGGAGTAGTGAAGATCGATGATAATTCTGTTTTTGTGTGGAAAGTGGAAACCCACAATTCACCTTCTGCGATAGATCCTTAC
>JABCSI010000302.1 GCA_018238965.1 Promethearchaeota archaeon | reverse complement strand
TTTCTAAAATCTTTATCTTGATTTTGGCCCTCGAGTATCATCTCGGTAATTGCTTGAAATGCCGCAGTTCGTACCTCGGTCCGGGGATCACTCAGTAGGGGTTTGATATTTTCAAGAATCAACAGAAGATTTTCCTTTGCTTCGCCGATATCACCCAGAGCATCAAGGATATAGCGCTGAGTTCTTATATCGGTAATGGATATCGCTTTAATGAGTTTATCAACCACCAGGTCCGGATAAATCGCACCTATTTCGCCCAGAAGATCAATTGCCTCTTTACTGGTGTAGTGGGATTTCGAGTCTTCCTCTTGGGTGGTGTAGATGGTTGATTTAAACAGAAAATTGACAATGTTCTTAGCCTCAACTTCCTTATCCTCAATGGCAATCAAAAAGAGATATTGGGCGGCCTTGATCCGAACCTGCTCGTTCAAATCAATACCATGGCTACTGTAGACGGGCTCCAGCAACACACTCTTGTACAAAGTGGGCTTATCGTGTTTGATCTTTTTCTCAGGTTTCTCGGATTTCTTTCCCTTTCCTTTTCCCTTTCGCTTGGCCTTCTGCGTTTTCATATCCCTTTCTATTGCTAATTCACTTTTGCTCTTTATTTCCTTGTCGGATTTACCTTTTTTGATGATATCCTCGATTTTAAAGGAACCGTAAGCCAAGGTAGTTGCCTGCAATCGAATATCGGAATGGAAGTCCGAATTGGGTTGAAGTAATCGAAGGGAACCAAATACGATCGTGATAAAGGATTGAAGAACTATTAGGGGTACCAGGATACTGTAATTTTGGAATACGCCACCCAATTCTCCAAGAATCACATTGGACCCCAGAATCCCCTCAACCACCGATTTGTTGATTTGCACGAAACTCAACAGCATATTGACCCCAATTCCGATGAAAATATAACCACCGAAGGCAAAATCGATTGTTTTGGTCTTAGCCTTCTTGTTCCAGAACTTTTGGAAGAAACCTTTAATACCAAAGGGGACAGTGGTGGCAAGCGAGATATAACCCATCAGCTTATCTTTCTCCCCGAATTCATAACCGCCAATGCTTTTCAAAATAGGGTTGGCAAAATTATAGAAAGAGAGAATGAACGGTAGCCACGTGATAGCAATAGACACAACATTGAGAATCCGGTTCTTGGTGGTGGCCCCCAATTCCGAATTGGCATAGATTTCTTTGGGAATGCTCTTGCGGTAGGTACTTTGGATGATCCCCGAGACCTGTCCAATGGAAGAGAAGTAATTCAAAAAGAAGAGAGGGAAGACCAGAAACCACATAAACGCGATATGCTCTATCGGAACATCGGTATAGACAAAATACTTAAAAACACCTATGGGTACCAGATAAATACCGACAAAGATGAGAAATGAAATGACATAGGCCATTTTGCCCTGGAATTTATCCAAGATCTTGGATTCCAAAAATTTGTGAAAATCATGGACGGAGTCCGATGTCGGCTTTCCTAGGAAGAACACTTCCCAAAGTGGATATATCACCAAAATCGCCAACATGACGGTGAGTATTATTCCCGCAATGCTGAAAAATCGACCTGGAACAATAACTTCCACAACAAGGTTCAGAATGAAGACGATTGCTAGTGCAAACATGAGCCCGAAGCCGATCATAGCACCGTAATCACTTAAATCGAACTGTTCCTTTTCAATACGATTAATTTCCGCTAAATTTTGTCGCACCAAGATAAATCCAAAGGAAAAGATGCCAGCGAAAAGAACGAGATAAATTATCAAGAATATAAGATCCAATTGTTCCATGATTATTCATTAGCCTCCAAATGGCTTTTTATTGTATTAATGTGCTCCAGGGTGAGTTTTTCCGGAATATCTGTCATAGAAGATTGCACTTGATTAACAGATTCAAAAACTGTATTCGATTCAGTGCGTAGTAGATTTTTCAAGGTTCCGTATCCAGCCTGTTGAAGAATCTTAGCAAAAAAGATATCAATCCCAGGTGTACGGACAATTTCAATCATATTGAGGAGATGATGGAATATAGATGACTTCATATGCAATTTTTTCCCCAGGTTCTTAATGCGCTCCTTTTTCTCCAGCAAATCCTCAGCAGTGAAAATGGAGAATTTCTTCATTTCGGAAGCAACATCAAAGGTTACCATTGGAAACAGAATTAGCGGGATATTGAGCCCGAATTTTATCCGTTTGCTCATAATTTTTGCAAAATAGATCCATTCATCGATCTGGGCAAAGGAAGGGAATGAGAGGACAATGAAACGGGTTTCGGTATCAATTTCACGCAGTTTGTAAAATATTCGCAAAGATTGGCGATGACTTAATTCCTTAACAGAATTTATGTTAGAATTATAGAGGAGTTCGCACTCCCGAGCGCTTAAATTCGGCACACGGAAGAGATCGATTAAATTGGCCCATTGTTCCACCCGTTCTAAATCAATATTCCCTTGTTCATGGATTTCTTGATGGGAATATTTCAGAAAATCATCCACGGTGCGGATTTTCATAGTTTTTCGAAGGATCTGGGCATAATCTTCACCGATGGATTCGAATATATTCAAGTATTTGAGAACCATAATTATATATTGAGATTCTTTTACCCTTAAAGGTTTTAAGGTAGTTTAAATGATTTAAATAAGATGAAAGTGAACGTGAAAATGCAAGTATAGGTGAAGAAATCTCTTAACCTAGTGCATTAAACCCATGAATTTGAAGAAATTTTGAAGAAAAATTGAAGTAATTTGGAAGTAAATTGGAAGAAAAATAGAAGTATATTGGAAGGGAATTGGAAGGAAAAATGGTCAAAAATTGGAAAATTGCACTGTCGCACCATCCCCCCTGTGAAAAATTCTCCAACCATACATTTAAAATTTTCAAGGTGGATTTCTGCATTGGATGCTTCATCGGGATTCCCTTTACCGTAATTGGACTCATATTGGGAAATTTGCTAATTGGAACTCTTGATTTTTCAGCAAATTATCTTCTTATCATTGGATGTGGCTTGGTTTTGGCTCAATTTTTGAGTTTAACAAGGTTAACCGAAAATAAAATAATCAAAATGATTCAGAAATTTTCCATTGGTATAGGGGCGGGTGTAATCTTGATTTCGACGTATCACTTGATACAAGCCCCACAATATCTGCGAGTTCTTATTGTAATTGCTATTCTCTTTATTGGCAATCTCCCTATTCAATATCTGCATGTAAAAAAATCTAAGCAGGTCTGTAATGAATGCGAAGATAAATGGAATAAGGAAATCTGCCCGGTTGATTATTGCTATGCAGATATCCCAAAAAAGCAGAAGATTGATAATGAAGATTGATAATGAAGCATAATGATACAGCGGAATGATACAACGATTATTAAGAAGGAAAAAATTGTTAGGAGGAAAAAAAAAAAATCATGGCAATTGAAGTTAGAGTACTATCCTCGTCCTCTTTCGAGAATGAGCATCATCATTATACCCAATAACACTTTAATTTCCTCGCCTTCACTCATTTGACCCAAAATCTCGAGTTTGAATTTACTTTCGAGTAAAGCGGGCATCTTTTTGATGTGCATTAACGGGGTTTCATCGGGTCGAGTAATGGTGTAAGAAGGATTGAAAACCAAACCTGAACAACACCCTAAAATGGGAATTTGCAATAGGACTGCATCCATAAATCGAATAAAGACACTATCTTCCGTCAGAATTAATTCTTGATTATTATCGCCCGCTATAAGATAATTAGCTCTCCATAGAGATTTGCCTCCTTTTCGTTTAATAGATCCGAAGGCCACATCGTTTTTATCATAGAAGGTATATACAGCAGAAAAATCTAAGATACGGTCGGCCTTGATGCTATAAAGTAGGTTAATCTGTTCCCGTTCTTGGTGAACTTTGATGTCTTCTTTTAATTTAAATAATTTTTGCTTAACGTAGCAAATCATATTTCCATTAACATCGTAGATTGAAAATTGACGTGCGAGTGCAATTTTCTTGAATTCTATAAACAGTGGATAATCCATTAGTTTTCACCTATTTCTCTTATAATCTAACCAAATTCTTCATTTCTTTATCTGAAATAGTTTCACGCAGCTCACTGATAGATAATTTTAGTTCAGTTAGTGATGACTGTGGCGAAACAGGAACTACAATGGTAACATTCACCGCTTATGACGAATGTGGAAACAAAGCTACAACTGCTGCAAGAATTACTATCGAAGATACAACTCCACCACAAATTGTAACCGAAGCATCTGACAAAACTGTTGAATGCGACGGAAATGGAAATGTAGATGAACTAACAGCATGGTTAGAAAGTAACGGAGGAACTGCTGTTGCAAACGACATTTGTAGAGATGTAACTATCTGGAGCAATAACTTTGAAATGCTATCTGATGATTGCGGAGCAACAGGAAGCACAACAGTAATGTTTACTGCTACCGACGAATGTGGAAACTCAAGCAGTACAACTGCAACATTCACTATAGAAGATACTCATAGAGATGAGAAGGTGTATGGAAAGACTTGTGTACCAGCTGGGACATATAATGTAAAACTACGAAACGAAGGTGGAATGACTAAGCGATATGCTAGACGATACAAGACTCACCAAGGAATGATATGGTTACAAGATGTACCAGGATTCGAATGGGTTTATGTCCATGTAGGTAACGATGCTAAAGCTTCAGATGGATGTATACTCGTTAATGACGGAGTAATATCATCAACTGGTGCGATTAGAGGCAGATGTTCGGGCCTTTGTGTTCTATAATTCCTTCAATTCTTGGGGCTGGCTCGATCATTCTTCTGAAGAAATCAAAAGAAATATAGATGTCTTTTCAGGTGACGTGCGTGACCCACATGGTGTAAAAAAAGCTATGGAGGGCTGCGATATTGTTTTCCATTTAGCTGCGCTTATT
>JABCSI010000301.1 GCA_018238965.1 Promethearchaeota archaeon | reverse complement strand
TATTTCGACGTTAAGATAGGAATTTAAATTTAGAGTCTATATATATGTAGATGTGATAATAGGAACTACAATTGATGGCATCCAAAACAATCTCGGTGACTGAAAAAGTATATAATCTGCTTACGAAAATGAAATTGGCACATGAAAGTTATAGTGACACCATAGAGCGTCTTTGTTCCAATTTTGGGGCCGGAAATCTATTGCAATGGTTTGACAATTCTGTAGGTTGGAAAGACATGGATCCTGCAGAGTTCGAAGAAACAGAAAAAATCATTCAACAATTTCAACAGAATTTTACACCAGAATGGCGATATAAATGATTTTAGCTGATACAACCTTCTTGATTGAGGTTCTTTGTAGAAATAGAGAATTTGATTTCTAAATTCCAGATTTTACCGTTTAATCGCCAAGCAGTTATCGAATCTGCTCGAATTGTAGGTAATCTCATACTTGATGGCCAAAAAATAGAATTTCGTGATGGTATGATTGCAGCAATAGCAATTTCGCATGGAATTACTCAAATATTAACGAAAAATGTTCAACATTTCAATCGAATTTCTAAGCTTACCGTGGTCTCCTATTAATGAAATTGAAGTATAATAATATGGTGCACCATTGAATGTTTACTGGATTTTCTTTAGCCTCGGTTCAGGAATGATCCGTTCTTCCATATGAAGCAATAAATATTTGATTGCAATCAGAAACGGGACGATCAGTAAGATCTCGACAAATATTGAGATGATAAAGGGAAATCTCGGTCCTGAATTGTCCCACAAAAAACCCCCAAAAATGGGACCGATGAGCGCCCCTACTCTACTGATCCAACTGATCGATCCGAAAACTCGTCCCCGGTGGCTTTTGGATATCCGACTTGTGATATTTGCTGAGATCAATCCTCCTGCTTGGGAAAAACCCGCATCCAGTATGAGTAGCCCAGCAAACACCCATCCATTGGGTGAATTGATGAGTAACAACGTAAATAAAGCCCCCATTATAGCCACCACTGCGGTGCCAATTGAAGGATTTATTCGATCACATATTTTTCCCAATTGCGGGGATATCAACATTGAAAGAACCCCACTTGGAAATAGAATTAACATGACTAAAGTGGGATTGGGTTCAATAAATTCTATCAAATAGCGTTGCAAAAACGGATCGGCTATTGTAATGTTCACAGCGGCGAGAAACGAAGCCGCGGCTAGAAAAAGAAGCCCTGTCAATAATCCTTTATGGGTTTTTGTATTGGGATCCTTCTTTACATTCTCTGCATTCTCTGTATTCTGTGCATTCGCAAGAGGAGAGTCACTTTTGCGATTCTGTTCATTGTCCTGAACCAAGCTATCGATCGTAACATGTTCATCAACATTATGTTGAAATTTGATCCCGGCATAAAAATTACTGGCAGCAAACAGTAGCAATGGAAAATATTGCAAAACCATTTTGAAAGGAGTATTTTCTTCCATGAAATAATTCGTAGAAGCAAAAATAGTAAAACTGATCAAGGAACCGAAAAGGTTACCCAAGCCCATTTTTCCATTCATTTTTCCGAAGGCGTAGGATCTTTTCGATTTTTCCGATTTTTCAGATACTAGGGCTCGAAACGGAGGCCAAAATAGATTGACGAAAAAACCCAGAACGAAAATCCCAATCCCAAAGAGGACCAATGAGCTAAATATTATGGCAATGTAAAGAATAATATAGGAAACACCTCTTCCAAAAGAGCCAATTAATATAAGGCGCTTTTTTGACGATTTATCTGTGAGATACCCACTTAACGGTGTGCTGATGAGCGCCCCGAAAACCATGGAAGAGAAAACTAACCCCATTTGCGTACCGCTGGCGTCCATCAACGAGGCGGTGGCATATGCGAGAATGAAAAAGAAGAAGAAAAAGCCTACACTATTCCAGAAGAGCATTTTAATGGTGTCATCAAAATCAGGGGTTAAATATATGGGAGGTACCTCATCCCTATAGTCTTTTTCTTGAAATGAAGGCGTCATGTTCTGTCACTCCATTAAAATATAATGCATTTTCATGGATTTGTATTCTAGTTTCGAATCTTTCCCATTTATGCTGAACTTGGATGAGCGGTTGTCTTTTCAAAATATAACATATGGGGAAAACACCCTTTCTTATGATCTTTGCATCTTGTTAAGCAGTTGCGGCAGTTTTGGCTGGCAATGGGAGAATTTAATTGTGCAATCTCTTCTGTAAAATCGACGAAATGTTCAGGCATAACTGGGATAGCTTGTATTAATTCTTCTGGATATTTCTTCAAAAATGCAGTTGCTATATTATTCAATAATTCGACGGAATTTTCCGCTTCAATTTTCTTATCTACTCCGTTATTTTCAAAAATGCCTAAGAATAAGAAATTATTCGCGAGTACGGCAATAATTCGATATGTATCAAATTCTAATTTAATTTGCTGAAGATTATCTTCAATTACTTCGTAGGCTAGGCCTGTGAGTGCCTGGAACATTCCCCCCAGCATTTCTTTTTTTTCGGAATCCCTATCTAATTTATGGTTAAAATTCTCACAGGCTTGATCCGATGTGAAATCAAAACTTTGAGCAAATAGAGGTAATCCAGTCGGTTGGATAATAACTAAATATCGTAATATGGCAGTCATGAAATTGTCGCTCTAGTTTAGTAGATAACTACAAAATATTTACCTACCTAATAAGTATATAGCATTGCATTATTTTGAGATTTAATTGTCCTTTAACGAAACGATGCTTACTCAATAAAGTGCTGAAATATATTTTTTATTTGATCTATTGAGTAGGGTTTATTGAGGACACCCTGAAAGCCAAAATCCTGATAGTTTGCAATAATTGGGTCATTGGAATATCCACTGGAGACAAATGCGCGAAGATCTGGGAATTTTTTGCTAAGGAGAGAAACAGTCTCTTTCCCTCCCATACCGCCAGGAACAGTTAAATCTACGATTAAACATGAATATGGAGAGTCGGATTGGTATGCCAGCGAATATTTTTCAATCGCTTCCTTTCCCTCCCAAGTAGAATCCATCTGTATTCCCAAAAATCTGAGCATTTTTTTTAAAGTACGATGGATTAGGGGATCGTCATCCATAAGTAACACTTTTCCTTTGAAGCGTTGAGTAGAAAATTCAATTTCTGATTTGTGAGCAATTTTTTCTTGCGTGCTGGGTAAATATATCTCAAAAGTTGTCCCTATATTCTCCTCTGAATTAAACGTAATATACCCATCATGACGTTTCAGAATGGAATAACAAGTAGGTAATCCCAATCCAGATCCTTTCGATTTGGTGGTAAAATAAGGGTCAAAGATTTTCTCTTGATGTTCGGAGGGTATCCCTTTGCCATGGTCATGGATGGAAATTTTAATATAAAGTCCATTGGATAAAGGAATATCAGGTTCATCGAATATATGAAAAGTGGTGGTTTTAATCGTAATAATCCCACCACTTAAATATGCCTGATCAGCATTAATAACCAAATTATTGATTACTTGACTGATTTGCCCGACATCGACATTAACTGCGGGCAGATTTTCTTCAAAATCCGTGATACACTTCGATTTTCTCCCATGCATAATGAAAGAGACTGATTCTGTTATTATATTTTCTATTGATGCGGTTTCTTTAATTGGAGCACCCCCCTTGGAAAATGTGAGAAGTTGCTTAGTCAAATCATTGGCTCTTATTGTGGCTTTCTCAATATCTTGGAGAGATTCCTGCAAATCATCGGTTAATTGGTCATTCAATTGCATCAAATTGACATTTCCTAAGATTCCAACCAGAATATTGTTAAAATCATGGGCGATTCCCCCTGCCAATAGCGAAATCGAATCCAGTTTCTGCGTTCGTATTCGTTCTTCTTCCATTTTTTTTTGCTCGGTAATATCCAAGATCACACCATCGGCGATTATGATCCCATTTTGTTCATAGGAACTGATAGAACGATTATGCACCCACACGAGCGTTCCATTTCTTTTAAAAGCTCGATATTTTTGGTCAAATGGAATATTCTGTGAAAATAGTAGTTTTAAACTCTCTTGACTGATTTGCTTATCATCGGGATGCACAATTTCATTCCAACTAATCCTTTCTTCTACGAATTCTTCAGGGGTATATCCGAATACTTTTGAAATATTTGGGCTAATATAGAGAATTTTGCCATCAGCCCGTATCTTCCAAACGACATCCGGGATGTTTTCAATCAACGAGCGAAATTTCTCTTCACTTTGTATTAATTTGTTCTCTGCGTTTTTTTGCTCTGTGATATTGATTTGTGTAGTAATAAAAGCCTGTTGTTCCCCAAACTTTATCGGTTGAATTGATGCAGAAGCCCAGTAGGGAATACCGTGAATATTTTTTAATTGCATTTCATAATTTTCTACTTTGCCCTTGTTTCTAAGTAAATCTACAATTTCTCGCATTTGACTAGGAATCATATTAAAATTTTTCACTTTCATGCCTGTAAAATCTGAAATTCCGAGCTGACGCTTCATAGTATCATTTATTTCAAGTATATTTCCGGAATCATCCGTGATTGCTATCGCCAAAGCAGTGTTCGTAAAAAAATTTCGATAACGTTTCTCACTTTCTATCAGAGCCTCTTCTGCTTTTTTTTGCTCTGTTATATTTGAGAATACACCATCGGCGATTATTACGCCATTTTGTTCATAGGATCTGATTGAGCGATCATGTAACCAAACTACGGTCCCATTCTTCTGAATAACGCGATAAGTTAGATTAAATGGTTTATTATCTGAAAATAATAAGCTAAAAGATTCGTATCCAATTTGTCTATCATCGGGATGCACAATATCAGACCAACTAATTTCATCTTCCAAGAATTCTTCGGGAGTATATCCTAACACACTTGAAACATTTGGGCTAATATAGAGAATTTTGCC
>JABCSI010000300.1 GCA_018238965.1 Promethearchaeota archaeon | reverse complement strand
ATCATCAACAAGAGCATTAGGTTTTAGAATATAGAGCACTACCAACCAGACGACGAGGATTATTCCTTGCAATCCAGCCATCCAGTAAGTGGATGTCCAAATAGAAGCAGGCAAAGTACCTTTTGGCACCAGTGATGCCATTAGAGGACGGTCATAATGAGCAGGGAATGCACCCACTACCATCAATATGCCAGATCCTATTCCCAAATACCAACCAGCTTCTTTCCGTTGAGCAAATTTGTAAATTGCGAGCCCCGCTAAGATGAAAGAGAGGAACATAAGCGCACTAGTGCGGCGCATAACACTGAGGGCAGCGTCTCCTGAAATCGTTGCTAATGGGTCGCCCCAGGCTTCGCGAAATCCATGAGGAGCTAGCATGAAACCTTGTGCACCGATCATCCCAATCAGTGTTAAAATGCCGAATAATGTACCTTTCTTTTTGTTGTCTTTCAAGAAAATCAACACCCAGAAAACGATTAAGCATAAGAAAAAGGTCGTGTAATTAGGGGGGAACGCCTTAATAGATTCCAGAAAGGGCAATCCCATCCAAGCATTAATCATTGTGGGGAAAGCCAACAGGTACATCGTAAATGGCCATGCCCATACTTTTTTCTTATACAACATAATTGCCATAATGATCAAGCCAAAACCGATCATTATTTCAAATCCAACGTAGACTGCACTGATAGAAAATCGAGTTAATAATCCTATCGACAAATCATCACCCGGGTTGAGTTTTGCAGTCTTCTTTGCAAAAATCCCTGCTATTGTTTGGTCAAGTAAGATTGGGGCGATAATCACCAGATAAAGACCCATTATCAAGACAATGAGTGCCGTCACTAACTGAACCTTATTTGATTCAGTTATAACTTCTTTTTTTAATGTTTCATCAGACATAGTTAAACCTCCGATAACCGAAATTCACCATGGAAATGTGAAATTTGGTTTTCGTTAATTTGATTACATATATTTCGTAGACATTCAAATTCATAGAAATTGAAATTATATTTATTAAAGGATTTCATAACATCTGCTGAATTTGAATACTGTAAGTGAAATATATGTGAGTTGATCACATGTAGATCACTTACTTATAACTATGCAAATAACTTCTATATAAATATTTCGGATGAATTCAGTTTTTTTTTTAACAGAAATATATGCCCTATTTGTGTTCGATTAGATCCAAAAGAGGTAACAATACAATTTCCCAGCGAAATCGCATAAATCGACCCATATTTACGAGTTCCGATTTTCCTTGGGCTGTGATGGTATATAACCGACGCTTTCGTCCCGTTGTTTGTTGATTTGACGATAACAATCCACCTTTTTCTAACTCACGTAGTGTAGGATAGATAGATCCTGATTGTATATTAAGGTGATTATCGGTTAATTCCATGACCTGTTGCATTAAATCATATCCAGAGGATTGGGGATTTTTGTCTATAAGGGTTAAGAAGAGACTCTTTGCCACGGGTAGGGGTTCTAGGGAGATATTTTTTTTTTTATTTCTTTTTTCTACAGTCATGCTCAATTACCACTATCCATTTTAAGTATATAATAATTATTCTAAAATTTTTTATCCAATAATTTATACGTTGAATTGACATAATAATGTTGAATTCAATAAATAATGAGATTTCGAATCAAGGAATCAAGGCTATATATCTATTAATTATAAATCCCTTTAGAAATGCAATCATGATCTGGATGAATTATACATGAACACACAGAACCCAAATGTATTTTCAACTCCCACGGTGCCATCTGCTCTCATTGAATCCATCTTTACCCATGGAAAGTTTCCGGTCTTAAAATTCAACCAAGATTATGAAATTGTATTCTCCAATTCGGCAGCTCAGGATCATTTTCAATACCGTTACGAAGAGAAAATAAAAGAAGATAATGAACAACCGGGCTCCGCAAATGAACATCCATCTCAATTTTCTCTACAAAACATTCAGGATCTGAGTCTAGTTCCAGAAGATATTAAATTAATTAAGGAAACTTGTAATAATTTGCGAATTAATCAAGCATCTTCAAATGAGACTAAAAATCATCCCGTTTCAATTCAAGTCACTTGCCCCCATGGAAATCATGATCCTATAGAAATTCCTTGGCAAATTTACTTTCTTTCTTCTACTATTTCTTCTTCCCCGTCATCTTCTCCCTCATCTTCTCCGCCACCTTCCCCATCGAATTTTGAATATCTGGTCATAATTTCATGCACTGCCCAAACGATATCCTATAAATTTCAACTGGATCAAATAACCTCCGAACTTCATTCAATTGAACAAGCAGCTCCCTTAGGAATTGGCGTAGCTGAAAACCGAATTATCACGTCCCTTAATCCCTATTTTTGTAGCCTGCTTGGCTATACTGAAGAGGAACTTGTAAACCACAGTGCCTTGGAATTATATCCAAGTAAAGAAGAATTTAAGCGCGTGGGGCGAGTAAAACATCCCCAAATCTTGAAGTATGGAGTTGGATCTATTGAAACTCAATTTAAACGAAAAGATGGATCCCTGGTGGATGTTTTTTTAAGTTCTGCCGCCCGACGAAACCGAGATTTATCGAAAGGGGTTGTATTCACTGCCCTTGACATCACAAAACAGAAAAAAACCGAACGGGAAATAAAAGAATCAAGGCAAATGTTACAAACCGTTCTCGACTCGACACATATTCGATTCTTTTGGAAGGATACCGAATTGGTCTACCTCGGCTGCAATCGTGCATATGCGAATGATTTGAAACTCTCATCTCCCGAAATGATCGTAGGTAGAAATGATTATGAGTTTTTCCCAGAACACTTGGTAGATAAATTTCGAGTCGATGATAGACAAATTATGGAAACCAAAAAGGGTATTTTGAATTATATTGAGCCCCAGATTAATCCAAAGGGTGAAATCAGCTGGTTTCGCATTAGCAAATTTCCCCTCTTCGATACTGAAGGCACACTGATTGGAATTTTAGGCGCATTTGAGGATGTTACCCCAATCCATGATGCAGAACAGAAAATGGCTCAAATTCAAGACCAACTAATTCAAACCCAAAAAATGGAATCCATCGGTCGTTTGGCAGGGGGCATTGCCCATGAGTTCAATAACATACTAACGGCGATCATGGGATATGCCGATTTATTGCAAATGGATAATCCTGATCCGAATACTTTTCTTGGAGAAGCGGCAACAGCAATTGCCCAAAATTCACAGCGTGGTTCTACCTTAACCAAACAATTGTTGGGATTTGCCAGAGCAGGTAAATATAATCCCCTTCCTCTAAATGTTAACCTGGAGATAGCAAAAACTGTAGAAATGACCACCCAATTGATTCCAAAATCGATCGCAATTTCTCTTCAACTATTTTCAGACCCCCTCATAGTGGAATTGGATCGAAACCAATTCGAGTTGGCCATCACCAACTTAATTCTCAATGCCCGGGATGCTCTACCTGAGGGAGGTGAAATTGCAATTTCAACTTCTCTATTTTCTTCCAATTCTGATAATTGGCATAAAGTTAGAAATTTATTTATTGAATCAAAACGAAAGGTAAACAATTTAAACCACATCGGCCATTTAGACCAAATCAAAAAACCATCTTTCCAGCAATTTATCCAGATTCAAATATCAGATAACGGAGTTGGAATTCCCGAATCCGTGAAAAACCATATCTTTGAACCATTTTTTACGACCAAACATCACGGAAAGGGTACGGGGTTGGGATTAGCAATGGTTTACGGAGTTGTTACTTCCCATAATGGAATTATTACTGTGGATTCCACCCCAGGACAAGGCACAACATTTACAATCGTATTACCTCTCTCTCAACTTGAAGTTGTTCCCCAGCCTAAATCTGAGAAGGTGGCATCTTTTTCAGGTGAAGGAACGATTTTAGTCGTTGATGATGAGAAAAATATTCGCAAATCCCTCCAACATCAACTAACTCAACTCGGATTCAATACTTTGCTTGCCCAAGATGGGAAAGAAGCCATTGATATCTACCGAACTCATAAGGATCAGATTACTGCAGTCTTATTGGATGTTGTGATGCCGGTTATGGATGGCCCCGCTTGTTTTCACTTTCTTCGCGAGATAAATCCTACAGTAAAGGTTATTCTTATGAGTGGCTATGCTCCGACAGATCAGATCAAAAATATGATCTCCTTAGGTGTTTCTGGCTTTTTGCAGAAACCTTTCAATCGATCCGATCTAATTACGGTGATGAATTCGATAACCCCAGTCCGCCAATCACAGTCCAAATAATCATTTTAGCGCCTTTCAATATTTATTTCGCTATGTATTATTCATTTATGGCCTAAGAGAATTCAAAGCCAATCCAAAGGATATTTTCCGTATTTTGCAATCGATTGGACGGTCCTTTCTACGTTGATAAAGGGTGTATCTAAAAGATCGTGGGCCGGTCCGGGAATATACCCCCCATTCATAGTTTCTCCATCCAGTGTGGTTGCTTTCCGAATTTGGGATTTCACATGTTCTTCTACTTCATCGGGTGTTCCAAATGTCATTATCCTGCTACTATCCAGCCCCCCAACTAAACACATCTTATCCCGAATCTTTGCCCGAATCCGCGCCAAATCGTTGCCTGCGGGCACTTCCAAGCTTTGGAGCCCATTCAGTCCCGACTTTAACATTAAATCCAATAATTCTTACCTTGATCCCCTCGGTTATTCCCAAATTATCGATTAGGTCGGATTTATCATTCCACAATGTATGTTTGATTGTATCAGTTTCATCATCGAGAGTGAAATAGCGATATTTACCTTCACCCCCCGTTTTTTTGGTGTATGTCTTCATTTCTGAAATGAACGATACAATTCCCACAAGATGTCCGAGTTCTTCTCCACTTATCAACGTCTGTATGGAAATATCATCAAATGCACTCTTAGCGACATTGAGTATTTCATCATCAGTAAGC
>JABCSI010000299.1 GCA_018238965.1 Promethearchaeota archaeon | reverse complement strand
CGTGGTTTATCTTCCTTTGGAGCAGAAATTATACGATTACGGGAATATTTCTCCGCAAATCCCAACCCCCCCGTGCTCTTGGTGATGGATGAATTTGCCAAAGGAACAAATCCCGCCGAATCTCGAATTCTCCTCCAATCCGTGTGCCAGTATTTACAATCCCTTGGGTGGATATCTCTACTCTCAACCCACTATGACGGAATAAATTTACCCTCCTTCAATCATTTTCAAGTCAGGGGATTACGCGATGTTGACATGGATAAACTTGAACAGAAAATCTCTGCACTCGATATAATCCACAAATCCCCGCAAACAAGTGAAAGCGGAAATCTAGGTGCGAATGAGGTGCAAATATCTGCTTCCCGTGTCTCGATTTCCCTCCTTCAAGATAATATGGATTACCGAATTGATAAAGTAACCTCTACCACCGATATTCCCACCGATGCCCTTAATATTGCCCAAATTTTAGGGCTTCCAACCGATATTATAACTAATGCCCGCGAATTAATGAAACAACGATATCATCCAGGTACCAACCATGACTCCCCCAACCATACAGAGTAAACTCCATCTCGATGTAAAGATCGTAGATCAAGCACGAATTTCCGCCCGCGCAATCGCCGAAGATATGCAGCATTTCATCGATCGTCACACCACCGATAGTGTGGAACGCACCGTTTGCCGTCTCTTAGGCATTGATGGTGTGAATAAGTTTGAAGTTCCCCTACCCAATGTGGTAGTAGAACATATTAAGAAAGGAAACGGTCTCCAACTTGGCGCGGCCACCTATCTTGGGAATGCAATGATCGACACTGGGTTAACTCCCCAAGAAATTGCGGTGAAAATTGCGAACAAGGAAATTGATCTCCTCCAAATACCCATGCATGATCGCTTTGAGATCGAAATGGCGCTTCGCGAAGAAGCGGAAAAAAACTTGGCACACATTCGGGCACATCGGGAGATACGGACCGGAAAACTTCAAGAATTCGGTGATAAAATTGGACCTTATATTTATGTAATCGTCGCAACAGGGAATATTTATGAAGATGTGGTGCAAGCTGTAGCCGCTGCCAAACAAGGTGCAGATGTAATTGCCGTAATCCGTACCACCGGGCAAAGCCTCTTGGATTATGTTCCTTACGGCCCCACGACCGAAGGGTTTGGGGGAACTTATGCCACCCAAGAAAATTTTAAGATCATGCGTACTGCACTGGACGATGTCGGGAATGAAATAGGCCGATATATTCGCTTGTGCAATTATTGTTCAGGGTTGTGTATGCCGGAAATCGCAGCCATGGGGGCTTTAGAGCGCTTGGATTTCATGCTTAACGATGCTCTTTATGGAATTCTCTTTCGGGATATTAACATGAAACGCACCATGATCGACCAATATTTCTCCCGGATGATCAATTCTTATGCTGGCGTGGTCATAAATACAGGAGAAGATAATTATCTTACCACATCGGATGCCTATGAGGAGGCTCACACGGTTTTGGCATCCCAGTTTATCAATGAGCAATTTGCCCTTTTGGCCGGGCTCCCCCCGGAGCAAATGGGATTGGGACATGCTTTTGAAATGGATCCGGGCATTGAAAACGGTTTTCTCTATGAATTGGCCCAAGCCCAGATGGCCCGAGAAATTTTTCCGAGGGCGCCTCTAAAATACATGCCCCCGACCAAATTCATGACGGGAGATGTGTTCAAGGGGCACATACAAAATACTCTGTTTAATGCTGTGACGATTATGACCGACCAGCGGATCTGCTTGTTGGGCATGTTGACCGAGGCGATCCACACACCCTTAATGCAAGACCGGTTTCTGGCCATCGAGAATGCCAAATATATTTTCAATAATATGAAGGATCTCGGGGACGAAATTACCTTTAAATCTGGGGGAATTATAGAAAAGCGGGCGCAAACTATTCTGGAAGAGGCCGAGCAGATTTTACGAAAGATTCAAAGAAAGGGTCTGTTTCAATCCCTGACCGAGGGGATTTTTGCAGGGATCAAGCGTCCCGAAGATGGTGGCCGTGGATTGGATGGTGTTGTTATAAAAGATGCTCAGTATCTCAATCCATTTATTGATTTGATGCGGGCGGATTTATTCACGGAGGAGAACTAAAATGGGCGGCGGATTATATTCATCTCGGAAAACTAAATTGGATACCACCAAGGATGAAACCAAAATCAAACCTTACGGCGATACCATGAACGATGGGAAAATTCAACTTAGTTTCACACTCCCAATTCCCGACGGTGAACGCGCTATCGAGACTGCGCGCCAATACGTGGCCCAACTAAATATGCAGGAGATTCAAGTTGTCTCCCATAAACCCTTGGATGTAAATTTCACGTTCTTTGTAGTATATGCTACTGCCGAGCCCACCATCGATTATACGGGCATCCATGTCCAAGAATTGGAAATTGAAACCATGTCCATGAAGGAAACAGATGATTACATCCATCAAAAATTCGGACGAAAAATCGTTGTACTGGGGGCAACCACCGGTACCGATGCCCATACTGTGGGAATTGACGCCATCATGAATATGAAAGGTTATATGGGTCACTATGGGTTGGAACGCTATAAAATGCTGGATGCCCATAATTTGGGTTCGCAGGTCTCCAACGAAAAATTCGTGAAACTGGCCATCGAGATGCACGCCGATGTGCTCCTGGTGTCCCAGACTGTCACCCAGAAAAAGGTCCATATCGCCAACCTTACCGAATTGGTGGAATTATTGGAGGCCGAAGGCATTCGTGATAAAGTGTTACTTATTGCCGGTGGTCCCCGGTTGACCAATGATTTGGCTAAGGAATTGGGCTACGATGCGGGATTCGGACCCGGGAAATATGCCGACGATGTGGCTACCTTCTTTGTGATGGAATTGACCCGGCGCCAGGATCAAGCTCCCCATTAGGAAGACAAAATTCCACAAGTATTTTATTCATATAATCTATATATATAGATGATGTACAATGGCATCAAAAACAATTTCGGTCACCGAAGAAGTGTATCAAATGCTTAAAAATTTAAAATTACCCCACGAGAGCTTTGGAGACATAATTAAAAAGTTGTGTGAAGAAAAAACAGTCAAAAATCTTCTTACATGGATTGATTCAGATCCGTTATGGAGCGATATGTCGGATGAAGAATTCTCGCTAATTAAGAAAAATCTTATGAGAGAACAAACCACTTTCACCCCAACTCAGGTTGATTTCTAATGCTTATGGTTGATACATCTATATTGGTCGATATATTAAGAAAGAATGCTCACATATTCGAAATATTTGATCGAAATAAATCAATTTCCTTATTTACTTCAGAAATTTCTGTTATGGAACTTTTTTATGGAATTCATTCCCTTAAACTATACCAAGAGAAACCTAAACTAAAGGTAGCACGCATCTCTCAAATTAACTCATTGCTTCACAATTTTATCATATTGCCTTTCAATCGAAAGGCTGCTCTTAAAACCGCTGAAATAATGGGAAAACTAAAAATTAAGGGGCAAATGATTGATTTTCGTGATGGAATGATCGCTGGCACAAGTCTTGCTAACGGAATAAATTATGTTTTCACACGAAATATTGATCATTTCAAGCGGATTCCCGAAGTTCAAATTTGGGAGTAAAATTAGCCACATTAAAGCAAAAATGAGGGCTGAATGAATTTTTTTCTATTATTTGCCATTCCCCTAATTTGGTTCATTCTTTGATGGATTAATTGATCTATTATGGTCAAAAATGAATTCATCGACATCGATATCAGATAACGGAGTAAAGTGTATTTCGTATTCTGGCTTCCGAGCCCACTCTGAATTTTCACGCTTCCAAAATTCGACTATCTGTAATGATTCTGCATTCATCGTATTGCCAATACATTCATCATCTCTTGGATCATTATAACCTGGATTACTCTGCTTTGGATCATCATTTTTTGGATAAACATGGCGTGGAGGATCTCCATTGTGAACTGGGTTCAGTAAATAACTCTTGTGGTGATTTACCCTATGTTCCAAAGAGGGAAAACGGGATGATTTAGAATTATGAATTTCAATCCAAAAGCAAATATAATTGAAATTTGTATTCAATTCATAAAAAAACTAGCGCAATATGGTTAATATTTGGAATGTGTGAAAATTCAGGTCGTTTTACCAAGATTTTTTTGAGAAAATAAGAAATTAAAAACCAATACAAAAATTATATATACCGGTAGGTATATTAGTAATTATGGACAACCGGAGCAAATTACTTTCGGAAGCGCTCAATTTATTTTCTGATAGAGGATTTGATGCGGTTGGTGTCCAAGAAATTGTGAATGTGTGTGGAGTGAAGAAACCCACCCTTTATCATTATTTCAAAAATAAAATTGGATTACTTGAAACAATTTTTTCAGAAAATTTTGTAGCGTTAAAGAACCAGATTTCGCTAGCTTCTGAATATAAGCACGATATTACCAACAATTTAAATCAAATTACTAAAACATTTTTTGAATATGCAAAAGAGCACCAGAAATTCTATCGCATGCAACTGTCAATGTATTTTTCTCCTCCAGAAAATGAAGTTCATCAAATTGCGATTAAATACAACAAAGAATTACACGATTTACTGGAAGAAATGTTCAAGAACGCCGTAAAGGATCATGGGAATTTTCGAGATAGGGAAGGATTATATGCTGCAACCTATCTTGGAATGGTTAATACATATATTGGAATGTTCTTAAATCGATACGTTGAAATAGATGAAGCACTAATCTATCGACTGGTGCATCAATTTATGCATGGAATATTCTCTTAAGAGAAAAGAACAAGAATATTTTTCCGAACACGTTCGGGTCGAACTACGATGAGATTCTCAACAAGGTCATCGACCTGGCGCTCGAACGCTACGGACTTGCCGACGACGGGACGGCACGCCCGTTGGAAGCATTAACGCAAATGATGGAGGG
>JABCSI010000057.1 GCA_018238965.1 Promethearchaeota archaeon | reverse complement strand
TAGATATGCCGAAAATGACAAAACCTATCAAATTGAAACATATTTTGTCCCATTCTAGTGGAATATCAGCGTTAGATCTTGGAGCGAATGTATTTCAGCTCCAATTGGGGAAATACTCCAAAATACTCCCCGCTGCAAGTAAAAGTGATTTTCTTTATCTCCTTCAAAACTCTCAAGAATATTTGAAATTTGATCCAGAACAGCATTTTTTCTATAATAATGATTTGTTTGTATGCGCTGGAATGATCATTGAAAAATATTCAGGGATGAAATTTGTAGAATATATTCAAGAAAAAATTCTTCTTCCGTTGGAGATGACTCGTTCAACCTATCTGAAATCAGGAATGGAAAAAGATCCTGAAGAAAATACTATGATTGGGTATCTCCCAAATAATGACCCAAATCAATCGTTAAAGATTCAAGAATTCCCTTATGATAAGTATCTCTATGCTGGGGGTGGATTGATCACATCCACAGATCAACTGCTTAACTATGGAACTTGTTTACTTCAAGGCGGTAAATTCAATGGAAAACAAATAATTGCCCCTGAATTTATTGAAGAAATGTGGACTCCGCGAATTAGCACTCCCTACGGCTTTGGAAAAAAGCCCCAATATTGTTTTGGATGGGTTAGGGAAGAAGACTTTTTGGGGCATACTATTATTCACCATGGTGGCAATATCGGTGTTTCATCCGCCTTCATTGCTTTGATCCCCGAGTTAAATATTGTTGTTGCTGCAGCGTCGAATGATGGGAAGGGTTTGCCCTCAATCATTTCTCGAGCGATATTAACAGAATTGGTCGGTAAAGATTGTATGATTGACGATCGAACAGTGAATGGATTACAAATTGTGGAAGATATCTGTGGTACTTATGTCTCGTTTATGGATCTCTACGAAATGGAGATACATCTTAAAGGGAGTATTTTGTACGCTGATGCTGAAATTGATGATGGGACCATGTCTCTTCCAATCATTATAGAAGATCCAAATGAACTTACGTTCCAAATTGGGACATTTCTACGTAATCCAAACCAGACGATCCAATTTTACCGAAATTCCGAGACAGGAAAGGTAGAATATGTTACTTATGATCGTTATCTATATCGCAAAAAATAGAAAAACTAGTATCCATTGGAAAGAATAATCGAAAATAATATTTTATTTAATCACAGGAGACAACAACTCATGAAAATAACCAGTGTAGAAATTTACAAAATGGATTTAAAATTAGATTATGTATTAAAGATATCCCTCGGATCTACCCCATCTGCCGAAAATATCTTGATCAAAATCAATACAGATGAAGGAATTGTCGGATGGGGTGAAGGAAGCCCCTATTCTTTTATTACGGGCGAAACTCAATCCACATCTATTGAAGCGGCTAAATTTTTGGGAAAATTATTGATAGGGAAGGATCCCACCGCCATCGAAGAAAACTTGACTCTCATCAAACGCTATCTTCCTACGCATCCTTCGGTAAGATCTGCTTTTGATATGGCAATGTGGGATATTTTAGGCAAGGAATCAAACCAACCAGTCTATAAATTGCTAGGAGGTAAAAATCGTCAATTACGAACCGATAAGACGATGGGACATGAAAATTCTATTGAGGATGTCCAGAAATTAGCCCAAGATTACCTCAATGATGGCTTTAATGAGATTAAAATGAAAACCGGTCGTCCTGGAAATACGGACTATCTGCATGTTAAAGCTGTCAGAGACTTGGTTGGAGAAGATGTTCATGTTAAGATTGATTCAAACCAGGGCTGGGATCTAGCAGAATCGTTGAAAAATGCTCGTCTAATGGAACCGCTCAATTTAATGTATTTCGAACAACCAATGCCGGTTTGGAATTTAGATGATATGGTCAGATTAAGAGAGAAAATCAATATTCCGGTCTGTGCTGATGAATCGGTGTTCGATGAGGTCGATGCATTCAAGATTTGCAAATTGGGTGCCGCAGATTATTTGAATATTAAGCTGGGCAAATCCGGTGGAATCCATACCGGCTTGAAAATTAATGCCATTGCAGAGGCGTACGGGGCGAAATGTATGATTGGATGCTTCAATGAGAGCCGCTTGGGATTAACGGCCGCCGCTCACCTGGTTTTGGCACGGCCCAATATTGTCTTCCTTGATCTTGATGCTGCTTTATTCCTCGCGGATGATCCTATAATTGGAGGAATGGAATATGGGGAAAAGAACAAAAGCTTCATCACCATTGGCGAAAAACCGGGATTGGGTGTGGATATCAAGGAAGAATTCCTCCAGAAATGGAAGAGTTTCAAAATTGAGTAAAATTTAGAAGTAAAAAATTAGCGGTTCCGGCTTGGTGCCGCCATTGATGTGAAAGATATTTCTATATCCTTTATACCAAATTCTTATCTTTTTTCTCATTATAAAGCCGTAGTGCGTTTTCCATGGCTTTTTCAATGATAGCTCGCTCTTCTTCAGGAAGATCAAGTGCGTATTTTGAAATTTGCTCTATAACAACCTCGGCGTCCTCACTCAGACGGTCTAAATGCACATATTGTTCGATAACCTGAGCAGTTAAAATGGATGCAAAGGCTTTTCCTCGTTGTTCCTTGAGCATCTTCCAAACATCATGGATTGGTATTCCGAGACGAGTATAACGATTCCGGTAGGTGTGCAAACTCAGGGCGGTTAATTCACCACAGACCAATTCCCGCATGTGGGGTGCTGCAATGAATTCCAACCCCAAACCACTTAATTTCCGGAGCACATTTATTGTGACTTGAGTTGCGCGTTCTTTGTCTATTGCGGTTTCTTCCATTAACGATGAAATAATCTTTTCGGCGTTAAAGGGGGAGATTTTCCCATCAGTAGTTTCCACCTTTTTTGGAAGCAGGTCTTCCGGGTTAATTATACGCTTTTCCATACTTTTATTCGGGTCAAATTTAAGTTTAAACAAGGAATATCCCTCACGGTGATGATAAGTTTAATACTTTGAATTATTTATTGAATCATAAAAAGACAACTATTATCTGATTCACAAGCTCTCACTATGACCGAAACTATTCGACAATAATTTGATGCCCACAATTCTCGCAAAATGTGGCTTGTCCGTGCCCCAGCCTAAAGCTCATTTGTTTGGTGACAGTTGTACCACAATTGGGACAATATTTTGAAACGGTTGGTCGGATCGTTGCATTTGCAGAAAATCCCATATAGGGGGTGTGGTGATGTTCTGGAAGCAAATTTGGATTCGGATAGGTATCCCATTCACCACGTTGTTGATTATGGGCCAATAATTTAACAATAATGATTACAGTCAATACTGCAAGAAGAATTATTAATAACAGAATCCCTACAAATGGGAATATTAAAATGGACATTGATTCGGGCGGCATATGCTCACTCTCTCCAGTAGAGCGAACCTATTTAAACCTTAATGGGGATTAATAAAGCCCTACCATTTCTCCCATTTCACCCAAAAAAATCGAAGGGAAAATTTTTCATCCTTGTTTTCATCAGTGTTTGAACTCAATACCAAGATTTCTCCGGTGGAATCAAATACAGGAAATATCATAGAATTTGAGAAAAATTTATCTTCCATTATAGATGTAATTGCATTATCTTGTAAGATATAGAGGGATGCATTAAAATCAAAGGCGATCCAAGATTGATGGGAAGGTATATATAGGACATGGGAAATCGGAGCTTTGGTAATCAGAGAGAGTTCTTGTGGGTGAGAAGAATAATCAATCAAATTCAGTTTTTTCTTCTGTCCCCCACCAATTAATTTGGATTGGATCGGGTCGATATCAAAGGAAAAGATGGTTTTCTCCAAAGGGTATATTAAAGTCGGTCTATCAGGAGTGTTTTTCTTCCAAAAATAAATGTTTAATTCGTCCCCACTGCATATCACCAGATCTCGGATCGGATCCACCCGAATGACATGGATCGGATGCTTCGGTCCGTGATATTCACGGAATAGTTCCAATGGAGGAAAATTTCCTTCTGAAAACTTAAAATTATCTCCGGTGAAGCGCCAAGATCGAATAATTCCGTCTGATCCTCCGGAATATAGTACATTTTCTGCGTTATCTAAATATAAAGCGGTTATTTTTAGGTGGGTAGTAGGGATCTTAGCAAGAAGCTCTCCATTTTTTGGATTCCAAAAGAAGATAAATCCCTGTTTATCACCTGAAATAAGAATCCCTTGGGATGGCCAATAAACCAAAGCGCTTATCGAGGATTGGTGACCAATAAATTTCAAAATGGGAGAAAGCGTGGGAGGATTTGGCCCCATCAATGGAGGTTGGAGTGTTTGAGATATTGACCATTTCAATATAGTGCAATCCCACCCTGCACTGAACACATTTTCGGATGTCTCATCAAAGCACAATACTCGAACTTTATCAGAATGACCCAAACCAATTCCAATGGGAAAAATTTGCAAGAGATCCTACCACCCCTATTCTTCAAAATCAGGGTTTTTAAATACTAACTTCATTCCTTCATGGGTAGTTGCATAATCAATTAGCATATTTTGGGGAATATACCCTTCTCGTTCCATTTGGTGATCAATATAAACGGGAAATGGATATGATTTATAATCCCGAGGGAAAATCTCCCGAAAATGTTCATTTCCCCACATTTGTTCAATCGGTTCAATTTCTGGTACAACTATTCCGCCGATGGCATGCAAATCTGCAAGAACCAAGACATAGGAATCTTGAAATTTTTCCTGACCAATCTTTTGAATATAGTCAAGGGCTTCTGGGGTGATCGTGAGGTTATGTGCGGTCATTATTGAATTCTCGTCAGATAATAAAGGTGGGTGCTTAATACAATTGATCCTTTATATTTAAAAACACATCAATGCAATTGGGATTTTGGAGTGCGGGGAGAAATATCACAGTAAAGATTTGCATTCCTCCGAACATCCGATAAATCCAGAGCATTGAAAGATCTCCCATGAAAAACCCATAAAGGGATAAAATAAGGCAAATCCTAATTGATTGGCACCTTGCAAAGGAATATTTATAGGTAGAATAATACTCCAATAATCAAGATGAGAAGTAGGAATTTTTTTCAATTGAAATTTCAAAAAATGCCATTAAAGACCCGGATTTTCAGTTCTTTTATAATTATTCTTCTATTGGTATCGATTATACCGATATTATTTATCAGTTTATCTAATTCACAAGAAAATGTGGAAAATGAAACACTTGTTAATTCCATGATGCTAAATTCCCATTGTGATCACATTGCGAGCGAGTTTACAGCACATTTATCTGCCCTTAGATCCAGTTTTCGAGCAATAAGTGACCATTCGGATATTTCAGAGATTCTCGGATGGGTTGCGAACAATTCCACATTGCAAGATGAATTTGCCAACTATTCATATCCAACGAACGGCGATTTCTATCCGCAACGGATTAATCATACGGAGATATATCAAAAATTGTATGCCAATTTTGAAACTTTGTATTATTCAAATCTCCACATTTCTGCAATACGTCTATTTAGCAAGGATGGGAATCTCATTGTAGGAATGAAATTCGGTGAACAGGCGATGAAAGATTACAAAGGAGGCAGGCAATGGTTCAAAAATGCTCTTGAATTTCCTGTTTCTGATGTCTGCTATATGTCCCCTATTTCTTTAAATCAACTGAATACACCTGCTCTCCGTTTCTATAAACCAATCGTGATAAATGGTACAATTGAAGGAATTTTCCATATTCATTATGATGCTCCATTCGTTCTCGATGCGATTTCATCATGCATCCAGTGTTCCCAGCATTACACTATATTGATTGATTCCAATTTTGAAGATACCATTACGGGTGAATTTCTCGGTGAGATGTATGTTTTAAACACCCTGGACAATCGATCGTGTTTTAATGTATCGACCGCGGGTCAAATTGAATTCAAAGTTGCGATGTTTGAAACACTTGCCATCGATGAAATCGGAACAATTATCCTGAATGGGGACGAATATTATTTCTCATGGCAAAAAGTATCATTCAATCAACGAGAATGGCATGCACTCCATCTGTCCCTTGCATCGGATTTTACCAAAAGTGCTGATAGTATCCTTAGAAATAATATGATAATATTATTCATCGTTTTAGTGCTTGTAGCTGCGATCGCAACTTCATTATCTTTCTATTTCTCCGGACTCATTGCCCGTTCGGATGAAAAAGTAGAACAAGCCGAATTAGAAACTGAAAAACTCCGGCGTCTCCTTCCGATTTGTGCGTCATGCAAAAAAATACGTGACAAGGAAAATAATTGGCATCAAATTGATTCTTTCCTGACAACCCATGAGCGAATTGATTTTACCCACGGATTGTGTCCTGATTGTATTCAGAAACTATATCCCAATTTAATGGATAACTAGTCTGAAGAGATTCTTTTTTCAATTCCATTTTTCTCATTTGTTTCTGTTCTCTTCATTTTCCTTCAAGTCTTGGAAAGGAAACCCCTTCAATTTAGGGTTCTCTCTTTACAATTGGGGAAAGAATTGATAAAACCGCTTGTCCTTGGGGTTTTGAGAGATTATTTCGGATATTTTCAACTGTATCGGAACATAATTCGGATCCTCTACTCCTGAAAAGAAGCGATCAAAGAACCACACGGAAGGGCGAATTTCTTCCTTAATTGATAAGTCATCAATAATTTCAGTAGTCCCCCTAATGCGAATCGACCCCAGACTTTCACCATGGTTAATTTTAACACAGATCTCAAATTCGGGATTTTGCTCCAATTGACGCACTTTAACATCCTTACCATAACTTACTAACCAATAACTCCGATTATGGGATACAAAATTCATGGTCCGAACCCTGGGTCGGATTCCATCGGCCGTTTCTTCTATAGTTGCTAAAGAAACGTGTTGCACTTCTTTTAGATAGGAATGAATGTCGTTAATTTCCAATTTTTTCACCTACATAAAAAGAGAACTATCTGAATTAAAAGGAATTAGACCATGAAATCAGCAAAAAGCACTAAAATTTGTGAATTAATTCTTTTTGAGTCTGCCTAATTTCGATGAAAACAAGGTTTTATTCAAAAATTTTGAAATTTCTTTCTAATTCTTGTTTGAAATCATCGAAAATCGATATTACATGTAATCCCTCTAAATCCTTCAAATTGTCAGAATATCTTGTATTGAAAGATCTCAATGTCTTAATTGCAATTTTTTCAATATAAGGGGATAAATGGGTTATGGGTACAATTATTGAGCATTTTTCTAGACTGTAATTGATAAGAAAAAGATTTCTAGAACCGATATATTGTGAAGAAATATTTGTATTGAAAGTTACTCTCGAAAATATCCTAATTGCATGCATAAATCCTGCAATTTGTACATCATCCTCCTTAAATTTCTCGGGTTTCCAAGAACAAATAGTTGTTCCGGTTAAATTATCAATGATAAGCACACTTCCTCGTAGATTAGTGTTTTGAGTAAATAAAGCATCTTTATCAAGAGCAATATAGATTGTCTGGGGTACAAAAATTATTATTTGTGCAAAATAATCAAGATAATAGACCCCAGGCATCATTCCGATGGTTCCAATAAGCAATCCAATTAAATAAGAAAATAGTAGGAAAATATAAACCCCCTTTTTTTTTTTTAACAATGAAAACTCCTCTTTTAAAATATCTTCTTCATTCAATTTTCGATTAACGAATTTAATCATTCTTCCCAAGGTGATACCAACAATCATTGCAAGTAGAAGCAGATTAACTGAAATTAATAATAGAAACAAATTACTAAAGGTTTGAACATATCCTATATTTTCAAAATAGATTATTTCCCAAGGGTCAAAAAATAGCGCGATGATTGTACATGCTGTCTCAGCCACATACATTGTTGTCCAAATACTATATCGTCCATTTAAATAGTAGAAATAATAGGCAAAGATGATATTTGCCATGATTAAACCTATTACAGACCCTGATTGCGAAATGATTCCTATGATATCATTTTCTTTTGATATATAACCGTTTAATGAGTACAAAATATTCGAGATTAGGAGAATAATCAAAAATAACAGATAAATTCCGGTGGGAATATCACGATCTCTCAAGAATTTTTTGAAAAATGAAATTATCAAGGGCATAAGTATAAGAAACACTATCCAAAACAGAAGAATAAGTGTAAAATTCATTTCTAAAATACTATTGTGATTAAACTACTATATTAACTATCTTATGCACCAAAGTACAAAAGAAGACAAAAAAGTGGGTGTGATGCCAATTATATCTATAGATTTAAGATTCTTTCTTTTTAATTTCCTCTAAAACCTCGATACGGGACAATAATTTTCCAACGGTTTCTTCCAATTTCTCAACCTTCTTTTCAAATTTTTTCACAGTATCTTCAGGCGATTTTCCTTTTCCGAGCGCTGTTATCATTTTTTTCATCCGGTGATGAAATTGGGTTGGAATTCCTTTCCTAACTGAAGTAATCATAGGAATTACATCTGGAATATTCAACCCCCGTAACGAAAGAACATAACGAATGAGACGGGATTCATTGGTTTCCCTTTGCATTTCTGCATAGATTTTTTCCAATATCGGCTCCCTCACACCTTTCTCTGCCCATTGGAGTACTTCTCCAAGGGCTACAATCAGAGATTTTTTCGCCGAATCGCTCACTGATCCATAGGGGATTTTCCCATTCAGATATTTGATGGCCGAAGGAGTCCGTAATTGACCAATGGCTTCATAAAAATATCCCTCAATATTACCACGATAATCCGCAGGTAAAGATAAAGTGGAGAGATAGTCAAACATTTCATCAGTACGCTGGCTTCCAAGAGCCTTCAAAGCATTCCCTGTTGAATGGTAATAATAATCCGGTCGATGAATAAATTCTTGGAGCATTTTCACCACGATGGGCTGGCGTTTACCTTGCAATTTTGGAACTATATGGTAAAGAACTATGGGATCTGTTTCATTTTCAATAATTTTGACCGCCAATTCAATGGCGTGATAATTGTCGGCTGAGAACAAAGCCTTCACAAATTCCACTTTTAGACCCCAAAATGATTCCACTCGATATTGATTTGCAATCGCATCGAGATTCTTGAAAGAACCGATTTTTCCTAGTTCCACGGCCGCAAAAATCTTACCTATCATATCCGATTTCTGCAATTGTCGCTTTAGAAGATCTTCCCCTGGATTAAAATCAAGACTGAAGAGAGTATGAAATTCAGGATCGATGCGAATCTGCAGCGGTTTCTTCTCACATTGGAAATAAAAAGTGTGCTCTTTTTCGGTCAATTGATATGTTTGACGGTACATCTTTCCTTCCTCGGATTCCCATTCAATTACCAAGGGCATTTTGAATAATCCGATCTTATACTTGTCGTCAACCTGTGTTTGTGTAAGGGAGACCATCGCCAATTTATTTTTATCATCGTATTTGAATTTGCCCTTTAGCTGGGGATATCCTGCTGAATAAAGCCATTGCTCAAAGAAGGGTTGCAAATTAAGCCCTGAATGATGTTCCAATTTTCGTTGAAAATCGATGGTTTCAACAGTTTTTCCCTTGAAGGTATTGAGATAATCACTCACTGCGGCAAAGAACACTTGATCCCCAAGCATCTGGCGAAGCATATGAATACGGAAAGAACCACCGGGATAGAGATGATTATCATACATATCCATAGAAGATCCGTATTTGTTAGTTACAATAGGCCGAGCGTAGCGAGAATCACTTTCTTTCATGTAATCTCTCCGATCTTCAAACATCCCATAAAGATAAGCATCTGCCCCAAAGAAATCCTCATACCATAGTTTTTCTACATAGGTTGCCCAGCTTTCCTTGAGCCATGCATGGGAGAATTCGTTGCACACTATCATGTCTCCAAACCAAGAATGACTCATTTCATGCACGTTAATCCAATCAACGAGCCATTTGAATTCTTTTCGCTCACGCTCATCCATAATTGCAAAATCGCCCCATGTGACCAATGAAATATTTTCCATAGCACCACCGTGATGGGCAGTTGCAATTTGGTAATATTTTGACCATTCAAGGGTGCAACCTAATTTTTTCCACATCCATTCAAGAAAATCAGGAGTGCCTGAAAAGCTGGCACCCAAATCCTCCACTGTGAAATTTTTACTGGTATAGTACCTTATGGGAATGGGACCTTTACCGCCATCGGCATCCCGATCCTTGAACTCAATGAATTCCCCCACAGCCAGAGTAATCAAATAACTGGGACAGGGAAAATCCAGCTGCCAATGTGCTGTTTTTGTTCCATCCTCATGGTTCTCTTCAGATTTTAATTCTCCATTGGCCAATATAATGTGATGTTGTGCACCGGTAAAATGAAAATCAAGTTTGCACCTAACCGATAGATGATCTACGCATGGCAACCAGTAACGGGCTCGGATAGATTCCGCATCAGTTACTGCATATTTGGGGCGTTTGGGATATTTTTCATCAGGATAACTAAAATAAAGGCCAGAGATGGGGTGATCTAAGGAATAGATAACCTTAGTTGTACATTTTTCCCCTAAGGGAATCGATTTATCCCAAATGCAAGTTAGTTTTGTCCCGTTATAGTGCCAAGAATCAACACCTTCCACTGATTCTATAGTCATGTCAATTGCATCATATTCAATAATTCGAGCATCGCGGGATTTCGCTTTTAGCTGTGTTTCGACATAGCCGTTGGCTTGATGAGCCTCAAGGTTAAAGGATAACACAATTTTCTGATGAAAGGGTTCCAGTGCAAGGGATGGGGCATATTGGCGGTCAACTTCGGGACTCGCAAACTCTCCCCGCTTTAGATAATTCATCCTAAGGTTTTCAATTGATGGCATTCAAATCATGAAGTAGAATCCAGAATAATTTTAAAAATTGCCTATATATCAAGAAAACTTCCAAAGAAATAAATAATCATGGGATGTTCTTTCAAGATTCTTAACAATATCGCTTTGAATTGATCTTGTGTTAATAAAATGCTGTGAACCGTCCACTTAGGTATCAATTTCTTCTCGAATTTATTTTATCTTTTTGTATTTTATTTCTTTTCGTTCTTTTTTTTGAAAGATTTTTGCTATTTGAATTAGTTTCTGTTTCTTCTTTAGGAATTAGATGAAGCCGACCTTTATATTTTTCAACGATAAGTTGAAATTCATCCAACAAAGGTGTTCTACCAATCAATATTGGTTGATCTTGTTGTTTATTTGGATAACTTGCATCTACATAACCAATGTCAGATATTCTCCCACCTCTTCCAATTTTCAACCCAACCTTGGATCTATGATGGAGAGATACATCATTTACTCCAGAAGCCACTTCATCACCAAGATTTTCCAACATTAGATATTCTGCAATTTCCCTTGGAATTAAGCATTTATCTGCCCCCGTATCAACTAATCCTTCAATAACATGTGTTTCTTTAGCTCCGTTATATAACATAATTGGGATTAATGGATATAATTCCGCATCAAGTAAAATATCAGGATTGGTCTTGCTTAACCTTCTTATCCCTGGATTTGGTAAAAATTTGAAAGTATGTTGATGCTTTTTCATTTTCTTTGAAGAAAATTAATATTAATAGAAACAATAATGTGTTGAAGGAATTTTCGAAATAGTAATTTCATCTTCATTATATTTCTCAGAAATTTTCAAAATAACGCCCACATTTTTATCTGATGCGATAATTTTATCATCTTTCAAAATTACCCATTTTCCGGCAAGATCTGAATTTTCTTCATTCATAAAATCACATTTTATATTATAGTTTATCAAGATATATTATTACCGATTATTAATATTTTTAATTTGCTTTTTGGATCAATACAACACTACAAGCCCGGATTAGGGAATAATTTTTACAATATCATTTTGAATCGGCCCAGTCACTATAACCTGTCTCTGAGCATCCACATAGACATCCACTTCGCTCCGAATGCCGATTTTTTCATGGGGCATGTAAATTCCTGGTTCGATGGAATGGAGAACGTAGGGTACGATTTGGCGCGTATCTTTTGTCTCGAGACCATCAATATGCACAGCATTTCCATGCACTTCTTGGCCGATTGAATGCCCGGTGCGATGAACAAAATATTCCCCAAATCCCGCTTTTTCAATAACCGCACGACACACATTATCAACTTCCCACCCATAACAGGGCTCCCCCAAAGCTAATTTTTTACGTTCAAAGACGATCGCTGCATCTCTTCCAGCCTTTACCACATTCCAAACCGTTTGAATTCGATCGGGGATTTGCTCGCCGATATACGCCATCCATGTGTGATCATAATAAACGGCCCCCGGTTGCTTGAGTTTAGCCCAAGAATCGATGAGCACCAAATCACCCATTTTCATTGAAGGACCATCCGCGCTTGGACTATAGTGGGGATCGGCAGCATTGACATTGATGGCAACTTCGGGGCTTCCCATTGATATTAAACCGCTTTTTCTATATCGTTTACGGATAAACTTCTGAATATCAACTTCCCTGCATGGTTCCCCCTCGCGGATCCTTCTCCCAATTTCAAGGAATGCTTCATCCATAATGGAATGCATGAGTTTGGAGGCAATTCGATGGGTTTCAAAGGCTTCTTCTTTAACTAAACCTTCAAAGGTTTGAATTAGATTTTGGGCGGAATGGATAGTGCAGCCAAAACTCCGAATAAATTCGAGGGTACCCCCATCTACCATGGAAACATAGGGCACATTGTTCATCGGGGAATAATTCATAGCAATATTTGGAGTAGATGATAGAATTTCACCCAGAATGCTTGTTTTTTGTTTTAGGGATAGATAGACATGTTTTTCTCCCGGAAGAGAGTCCAAAGCACTGGGTTCCACAGCACTCACAATTTTATGAGGTGGACCGGAAACAGGGATGAAATAATACCATCTACGGGAATGGTGAGCATTGAAATTTAAACCTAAAATGCGATAGGATAATGGATCTTGATTCCGAAAATCATAAAAGAGCCATCCGTCTAAGTTTGTTTTCTCCCCACGTAGAGCATCTTGGATGAGGTTGAGCTGCATAAATGATGTAGGCGAAGCTGAGTAAAAAGCCTTAGGATTTGGCGATTATTGGGAAAAGTTGCAATATTTCATACTTTCGTACTTTCATGCTTTCATTCGTTCATGCTTTCTCAGGGTGCTTTTCCAGAAGGACTGCTTTAATCATTTTTCGCAGAGCATACTCCGAGATGGAAATTTTATTGGCTTTCTTTCCCATCTTTTTCCAACAAAGATAGGCACATTGCTCAACATCATAATGGGAACCCCATTTTCTAATGATTTTAGCGAATTTTGCATTGTCATACATTTCGTAAAAATATTTATTGAAGGCCATGGATGCCCGTTTGTCATGGATCTGTTCCGATAATTTTGACATATATCCTACCCGATCGTCCAAACTCTGCATCAATTTTCGTTCATTTTCAAATGCACCGTCGAAAAACATCTTGGAAGCGGTGAGGTATTCAATAGATTCATCCAATTTTTTTAGAGACATAGCCTGGATTTGGGTCACCCCTAAGTTCAGCGCTTTTTGAGCTTGTTTGGGCATCCTATTCAACAAATACTTGGGATAGGAGGGAATTGTGTGCACAATTGAGCGTTGACTCTTTGGAGAAATATGTTGGGGTTTTGATTTGGTTTGGGATCTCGATTTGGATTGAGGTTTGGATCTTGATTTGGAAGAACTTTTTGATTTCACCGAAGAGGGTGATTTCTTAACCCGTTTTTTTTTCGTTAGGGTGTCTTTTGGGGTTTTTTTAGGAAGATGAATCTGTAAGGAAGGAGCAATGTTCAAATTGTTCAAATTGTTCGAATATTCCTGGATTTGGGAATTATCAAGACTGAATCCTGCGGGTTTTTTACGTGAATAGGATAAAATTTGAGATTTTGTTAGAAATATTTTGAGTTTACGGGCCGACCATTTGAAGGGCAGATGGGAAAATGTGGAAAAGGCTTCAGTTAATTCAGCGGCAGACATTCCTACCGGTTGATCACGAAAAAAATCCTGAAGTTCATCCACAAACTCTTGTGAAAGAAATGGATTATGGGAGATTTTGTTTTTGGTTGCGGATTTCTCAGTAATTGCCATGATCATTGTTCCTATGAAGCTTTAAAATTCGGAAATATTGGAATCATGATAAAAATTCAGAAAATCCTGTGATTCATGATGCCTTGTATATCAAAATTATCAATATTCCATGAATGAAAAATTTTTTGGATATTATATTCATGGAAAGAGAATGCCAGAAAAAGGAAATAATGAATGGAGTCACATTTCTATGCTTCGGGGGTTAATTTTTTGATAAGGCGATAGGTTTTGGGTGATTTACATTCAGGGCAAATTGGTTTTGATGAACCCACGAGTTTTTTTTTAGGTGCTCCTTTAATAGGGACCTCAGGGTCAATCTGGAAAGTATATCCACATTTTAAGCACCCATATCCCTTAAATACCACTTTTGGCTTTTCAGGTATGTTTTGCATAGGAAATCCTCCAGGACCGAAATTAGAGAGATTTTCCGCACTATTTATCCCTTGTCCAAGACCCTGCCCTCGTCCAGTTCCCAGTCCACGCCCTCGACCTTGACCACGACCACCACCTTGACCACGACCACCACCTTGACCACGACCACCACCTTGACCACGTCCCATCCCCATTCCTTGAGGTTGAGAAAATTGGGTTTGGATTGTAATACCATAGCCCTCTACTAAAGCCTGAGTGATTTTTTTGTAGGTTTTGGCCAAAATCCGAGAGTAGGTTGTTTGGGAGATCTGCATTTTGTCCGCTGCTTCGGTCTGCTTTAAATCCAAGTAATGCCTGAGCCGGAGAGCTTCGAATTCTTCTAAACTGAGGAACATACTCCTAATATCATTCGGATCCATCCCTTGGGGGTTGTAATTGGTGTATTTCGGTCTTTCTGCGCTTAATTTTCGAAATTTGTGTGGACGACCCATGGTTTTATTCCTCCTAAAATGAAAATGTTTCAAATGAAAAATTCGTACAAGTACTATATGAATAACCATTCCTTATATACCCTAGTGTGATTTAAGATAATGTTTGTCTCTAATAATCACTGTCACAATATTGTAATAAGAATCTTCCCCCGATTAAAAAAAAAGGGCAACACTCAAATAGAATTAGGTTTTTCTTTGCATGAAAGACCGCATGAGCATGAAAAATCGCATTAATCTCGATGACACTGATCGTAAAATAGTCTCCTATCTTCAAAAGAATCCAGCGATTACACACAGTAAGATAGCAGAGCATTTAGAACTTAGCCAACCCGCCATTGGGGCTCGGATTAAGAAATTAACCAAACGGGGAATTATCGCAACCCAAATCGGAATCAATTTCCAAAAAATTCCTGAATTACATCTCGTTAGATTAAATTTGAAGACAACCAGACCCGCCGACGTAATAGAATTGAGCGAGTTCTGTCCTTTCGTGATTAATGCTCTTAAAAGCACCGGGGATTACAACATGACGCTGTTTTTGGCCTCCCGGAACTTGAAACACATTGATTCTGTGATAGATAGACATTATCGATCAAAATCTTACGTGAGCAACCTCCAAATGGACCTGGTAACGAGTATGAATAAGCCAGTTATCTTTCCATTGAATCTAAAGATGGAATCTGTTGTTGATACCGATGATCCTTGTGCCCATAATCCCTATTGTAGGAATGATCGCGCCGAAGCAGGTAAGCGAACTCCTGAAGAAATTTAGGATGATCATGAATATCTCCCAAGAAGTGTCCCAAGCTCAAGTTGCAAAACATCTTGGATTGAGCGAGGGAGACCTATTTGGATACCTAATTGAATGGTCCGATACAATCCCCTTTAAAATTCGGGGAGATATGATCGTTATTGAGGATATAAATGACTTTATGAAAAAATTAGACTCCCAATACAATACATGGAGTGATAATGTCCTCATCAGTTTCGAACCCGTGAAAAATGAACCCATGACAACCTTTGAAG
>JABCSI010000298.1 GCA_018238965.1 Promethearchaeota archaeon | reverse complement strand
TCGTCCGAATGCACCAAAGTGACCTTGGGGCCAATTTCATTCAGCCAATCACAGAAAATTTTCTCGTTCCCGATGGTGGCACTGAGGAAAATATACTGGGTGTCGGGATGGGCGAGAAGAAGGCGAATTAAAAGAAGTTCAATCCTGGGTCCGCGGGACGGGGTGCTGATCTCATGGATTTCATCGAAGACAATGGCGGCCAGGGTGGAAAGAAAGGGGTGCTTTTGCCGCAAAAGGGTGTCGCATTTTTCGTATGTTGTGATTACCAAATCCACCCCAGTTAGAGATTGATCATCTTCGGCGGTATCCCCTGTGAGCGCTTTTACGTTTAGGTTATGGCGCGCAAAGAACTTGGTAAATTCTGCCGATTTCTCGTTGGCCAGGGCGCGATATGGCACAATGAACAAGGTCGTTCCTTCGTGGGAAATTAGATGATTGGCAATGGCCAGTAGTCCGATAAGAGTTTTTCCACTCCCGGAGGGTGAACATATCAATAGATTGTGGGGTGAGAACAATCCCTGATCAATGGCGGCAGTTTGAATTTGTTTGAGATTTGGAATTCCGTGTTGAATGAGGAGATCTTGGAGGGGAGGGGACATCGATAAATATATTTTTTTGGGATATTCTTCAGGATCACTCATTCTGATATTGGGGATTGGTAATAGTATAAAAAAGCATATTCGATTTGAGCAAAAAAAAGAATCACAAGTGTAACTTTTTTTGATGTGGAGTAGAAATATAGATTGATCAGGAAAAGAAAATGACCGCTCGTAAAAAAATACCAAAAGTCAAGTATGATTCTTCAGATATTTCAGAGTATAAATATATTACAAGGAGAGATGCGATTATCGATGGCCATCCAACCGTACATTTCGAGCTCTACCTAAAAAATAAAAATGATCCTAATGGAATTTATTATGGAGGACTCACTCCCAATATTCTTTCAAATGAAGTAAAGAACACAACCTATCTCATGAATTTCAAATCGGAGAAACCTGAAGAATATCTAAAAAATATCAATGGACTCCATGAAAACGCAAAAGAACTATTAAAACACAAAGACTTGGAAGAAGGATTGCGTTTACTAAAAGCGGAAATTCCCCAATACGATCAAACAATTAGCCTACTGGCGTCCATGAAATTAGATGATCCTCTCAAATTGACAATTAAAAAAAGAGAATCTATAAATGATCTTTGTTATACAATCCAATCGGAGATATATATCAAAGAATTTAATGAAATTAGTTCGGATATTGCAAAATCACAGCAATTAGAACAATATAATGCAATCGATAGTCTATTAAATGAACTGAAAAGAAATATCACCCGTCGCATTACATTTGCGAAAAAAAATTCACGGGATCATGATCTTATTACATTAGCCGACATGCAAGAGGATCTCCAACAACAAATTGCCTATAATAGTGTTTTTGTTCAATTTAAAGATCTGGAACGGAAATTCAACACAGTTATCACCTTGATTAATCAAGAAGAGTTGCAACAAGGACTCTTAAAAATCAAATACTTAACTCCAAAAATCACAGAACTTCTTAATAAACTAAAAGATGAAGGAGAATTGGATTTCAAATATCAAAAAATGCTAGAAGAGGCTCGGACCCTAGAGGCCAGACTTCCTGAGTTCAAAACCAAAATTTCAGAACAATATTCCCGTTTGGTGATGGGCGATTCCCAACAGAAAATAACTCTTCCGACTTTTTCCAGTAACCTAGCCATGCCCCAAGTGATACCAGAAGAGAAAACAGACAATATCGGAAAACTTATTGAATCCCTAGATGACCAGTTCACCCAATGGGATAAGTCAGTTCAACAAAAAACAGATAAATCATAATATCAGAGGAAAAGTAGCCCGAAACAAGTCAAATTGCCCTCCCATCGGTTTTTGCCTAGATTCTTTTGAGACTCTTGTCAAAATGGAAACTTGATGTTCATATCTCAAACCGTGAGTAGTCTCTTCCACGGGTGTTTTACTGAGGTACCACCACATTCCCTGAAGATTTTGCATGAGATCGAAAAAGGCGGGACGGGTCTCCACATAGGTCGGATCCCAGACTACATGATGGGTGAGAACCAAGTGGCATTTGAGTTTGAGCGCGGTACTAATCAGTGAAGGAAGAATCTCGTTGGCGAACATCTGATATGAATCCACCGATTGCAGATAACCGTCCGAAAGGGAAAGAGCATGGCGCAACAGGGTCGAAATTGAGTGGATTACTAGATATGAATTTGGATAAATTTTCTTTTCCACGGACATTTTTCTGAATGCATGCTTGAGGTGGTCGTAAGTGGCAATATTCTGGCGGAAGATTCTATCTTGATGCGGTTTCAACATTTTCAATCTGTGTTGGGTGAATTTACCCTCGGTATCAAAGAGATAAATATGGGTGCTGGGATCTATGTTTAAGGTGTGGTTAAGAAGTCGTAATAGCAAGGTCGTCTTCCCGACGGCATTTTCTCCAGAGATATGCACCACTGCGGAGCGATTTTGGAGGGAGGATAGATGACAGTACTTGTAAAACACATCATTCATAGGATCGGCCACAATCACACCTTCGATTCGCTGGCAATGAGGATAGATCGAATATTCTCATGTAGTTCTTCTTCTTCTTGGATGATTGATTCCACATCTGAATTTGCGGATTCGGAATTGGCCTTATCCTTTTCCTCAAGTACCTCCAATAAGGTTCCCAATATTGCCTTGGTGCGCAGATTATCCTCCCACAGGGGCTTCAGATCGGCCGCGGCGCGCTGTTTCAGCAGAAGATCCACAGTGATTTGCAGTTCTGCTTCCATGCGGGCGAGGTCTGTCCCAAGGATCTGGATGAGTTTGAGTTTTCCAATCTTTCCGCTGGTATAATCACCGAGGGCAGGCATCCACTGTGATTTCAGATTTTTGCGCAGGATAGTGTGAATTTTGGAAACTTTGACATCTTTGGAAACTTCGGTAACTGGAGTTTCGGCCATGATTATTCTATGGAGAGATATTTACTTATAAAAACATAAGTCCCAAGTGGGATCCTAATAAAAATCTATGAAAATAAGATCTCTCTTTTTTTCTGAGTATTCTTGATAAGTTTTACAATGTCCCAATTATTTTTTTTGAGATTTATGATGACAATAAAATTGCTAGAAAATCACATACATCAACTCATTGTAAATAATTCATAACTGCCTCAATTATTAGAAAATTACTCACCCCCCCCCACAACCCCCCTCATCCAAAAATATAGAAAAAAGTGGGAAGATTGGAAATTCCGATATTAAATATTTTTAACTTTTGCTCCAATTAATTTATACTTGTGCGATTTAATCGACCCTTATTTTTCGAAGTATTCCCACACATTTTATACAGTATTGTAGTTGATTTCGCTTATTATTTTAAATACTATTGTTACCTCCGATGATATGGCCAGTCAACTCCAAACCATACCTAATCCCTTATCATCCCCACAGGTCACCGAGACCCTTGAGCCTACCAAAAAGGCCCAGCGCGGGAAAAATTTTCCACCGGTGAGGGATATCGACGAAATCGTGGAAAAATACGACTTTGAGGGCAACCACGCCGACGTTCCAATCGTTAAGCGAATTGTGCCCGTGGAACTTTTTCTCCCCTCTACTTATGAGGATGCCCGGGCAATTGTGAAAATTTACCAAGCGGTTTACCAGGGCCACTTCCCATATCCCGAAATGCTGGATCCCGCCTATATTTATTCCACATTCTCCAATCCCACTTTTTTCTGGGGTGTATTCAAGACCACCAAACGGGGTAAGATTATCGGTTGCTATACCGTGACCGTGGATAAAACCACCCGCACAGGTTATTTGCGCGGTTTGAATGTACATCCCCGATACCAAGCCCGTGTCGGAATCCGTGAAATGGCATCGGCAGTTATGCGAACTTTCCTGGAATCCCGAATTGATGAAATTGATAAATGGTACATCGAAGCCCGCACCGCCCACACCATCGTTCAATATTTGGGACGAACAGGGGATTTGCTTCCCTACGCCATGATGTTGGAAAAGGACGTATTCTACGAACAGCGGGAAACCGATGCCCTTTTGATTTCATACAAGCGCAATATTCGGGAAAATGGAAGAATCTTTCCTGAAGCGTTACCCTCCGCCTTGATTCCATTTTATGAGCACGCCAATAGGATGATGCGCTGTGGGAAACCAGTGAATGTATGTACCGTGGAGGATTGTTCGTTCCCAACCGATGTGGTGCGAATTCGAGATATTCAAATAGGGAAAACCACCGATAATTACGGATATACCTACATTACTATCTGCGATCCCACCAGTGGCGATGTTATTGGGGGAACCTTTACTCCTTCTGTGAAAACCCTGGAAAAAGTTAAGTTTCATCTCACGGATTCCGCCATGATTGGCACAATGCTCGCCAAATTCCACGAAGCGGCTTGGTCCTTGGGTGCAGAATATATCGAATGGGTTGTTCCGGTTTCGGACTGTAAACTCACGGCCTATTTCATGCGACATCCTATGTATACCATCCAAGGATACCTTCCGGCATGGGTTGGATCAAAAACCTATCCTGGCAAATATGAGGACGCGGTGATGTTCGGCTTTACCCGCCACCCTGTGAATCCCGGTGCAAATCCTGCTGTCTGCTCAATAACTGCCGGGTTCTTCATAAGGTCTGTCAGCGCTTGATGAGCCGGAGTGATTCCTCCAAGCTGATTATAGACGATTACCAAAAGTGCAACCATACCTACAAGCATCAAGCTGCCTTGGAAAGCATCAGAGTACATAACTCCTTTGATCCCGCCGAATATAACGTATGCAGCAACCAGTATAGCGAATATACCTAATGCCAATTCATAATTTATTCCAAGCCCTACCGACAATATCCAACACACGCCTATCATTACAGCGGCTGCATATATGGGCATGAATACGAAAATAATAATTCCCGCAAACTTTTGAATAAACTTTGAGTTATATCGTTTACCGAGAAATTCCGGAAACGTATGCGCATCAAGAT
>JABCSI010000056.1 GCA_018238965.1 Promethearchaeota archaeon | reverse complement strand
TCCTCTATTAGAATTTACTCTATTTTTTAATTTTATTTATTTCAAACCAAAAACTGCTTGAATATAATATTGCCTGAACTCAAGGGCAATTTTTCTCCTATTTATTTTTTAACAATTATCTTTAGCATTTATTGTAGGCAAAGAAAAGAAAGAGAGAAATATTTCGGTTCCGCTCCCCATTGAGTTAAAATTTAAAAAAGAAAAAAACTCAAGGAAGGATATAAATTCTCATTTTACATCGGAACAGGGACTTCGGAAAGAATTCGGTTAATCACCGCAGTGGTGCTCAGACCTTCCAATTCCGCCTCTGCCTTCAGACCGATTCGGTGATTCAAGATGGGAACGCACAAGACTTTGATATCGTCTGGAGTAACATAATCCCGACCCAGAACTGCAGCTCGAGCCTTGGATGCCCTCATTAAATTGATACTTGCCCGTGGGCCACAACCTATTTTTATTTGCGGATCGTTGCGAGTCTTGAAAACTATATCGCGAATATATTCCAATAACGTATTATTTATGAAAACGGTATCGGTAAGCCGCTGTAGTTCTACAATTTCTTCAGAAGTGGTGACGCCGTCGACAATAATCTTCTTACCGGATAAAAGACGGACCATAATTTCAACTTCATCCTCTTCGGGAGGGTAATCCAACCATAATTTGAACAAGAATCGATCTAATTGCGCTTCGGGCAAAGGATAAGTTCCTTCTTGCTCTATGGGGTTCTGGGTTGCAACAACCATGAAAGGCTTGTCTAATTCATAAGTTTTTCCTTCGATGGTTACTTGTTTTTCTCCCATTGCTTCCAAGAGTGCAGCTTGGGTTTTGGGAGCGGTTCGATTAATTTCATCAGCCAGAATTATGTTACCAAAGAGTGGCCCTTTGCGAATGATAAAATCACCCTTAGACTGGTCAAAGACCATACTGCCCGTACAATCGCTGGGGAGCAAGTCGGGGGTGAATTGGATTCGGTTAAAGGAAATCCCTAACGCTTCGGCAAATGTTTTGGCAGCGACAGTCTTGGCCAGGCCGGGGACTCCTTCCAATAAGACGTGACTGTTGGTTAATAATCCAATCAGTAACATCTGGAGTACATCTCCCATTCCTACGATAACACGGGCAACTTCCGACATAACTTCCTGGGAAATCTCCCGTACAATGCCAATATCGGCTTCTTCAAATGTTTCAGTCATTTCATTGATACCTTCCTTGTTTGAGTTGGTAGTAATTTGGTAGTATGTTTTTTTTTATTACTTTTTTTGTATTGTGATATTATTCTGGTTGACAGAATAGAAAAAAGGGGGGGAATTGTTCCATGTGGAATTCGTCCCGATTAAATGGGTCGCCAAGATCAAATTTTATTATTCACCCATGACATTTCCAGGAAGAGATACTCAAATTCGCCTTCTTCCTTGATTGTATCTTTTCCTGCTTTTAGTTTAAACATTTTTTCAAAGAATTTCTCGATTCGGTCATATATATCCTTTGAATAATAATTACCATGTTCTTGATGGATGGAATGCATTAAGGCCGCTAAAGTTCGATCACCAGAATCACCGAGAATACGGTTGACCTTACGTTCAAGTCGTCGATACAGTTGCAATAGAGCCTGCCTGTATTTCTTATGCTGGCGATACCAATTTATTTTCTGGGCAAAGAAACTGGAAGTTCGGAATTTTAGCCGTGCTTTATCCCGTTCATAGGCCTCCAAATCTTTCAATTGCAGCTTTTTCTTATCACCTTCCTTGGGAATCCATCTACGGAAGGTTTGTAATGCAAACAATGGATAAACAACACCCAGAATTGGGTTTGTTGACATCCAATTAAGATACCCCTGCACAGCTCCGAAACTGGCAGCAGAAGATAATTCAGTTCGTCTCGAATTCCATTTCGGACTATCTGGAGCAATATGGGCTTCATCGAATACCACAATTGTATCTTGGGGCGATCGACCGGCGGCAAGCCATCGAACAACCTGCAATCCCATTTTCATATTATCATAAGCTGCAATAGATGTAAGCTCGTTATTGAGCCATGTGGCATCGGTTGCACAAAACATACGACTGGAAAAAGTACCGTTTCCATCCGGGGTTTGTGCGTTTAATGCAATATCCTTTATACTGAACACAGTTTGCGCATAACCACCCAAGGGTATACCTGCATCTAGAAATTCACCCATTAATCCCATAACACCTGGTTGATCGGAAAGAATTCCACCAATCGCATCTGGGAAAGGATAAGTATCTACCGAATCATTATACATATTATCACCATTTACATCAATGAACGAATAATGCCCGGAGGTTTGCCCGATATAGGTCCAACCAAAACCGGATAATATTTCACCACCTAAAAACCCAGTGGCATGACCCAAGACCACATTACTGACACCAGAGGAAATTGGATGGTCGGCAAAATTCCTTATTACTGGAAATTCAGGATTAATCCAGTACGATTCATTATCAATCAAAATACCCTTCGGGAAGAATGTAAGGGGAGTGGCGGAATCTATATTACCAGTAGCCCCTAAGGATGCAATAAAACTTGCCATCAATAACGACTCCGCAGTTCCGTGATCATCGCAGACCATCATAGAAAAATTGGTATTGAAGGCCGTTAGTAGAAAAGGAATTTCCGAGGCGGGATTGTAAAATATATTGGGCCCTCCAACAACCAAGACAACATGTTTGGTAGGATCCAATTGGGCAATGGTACTGATGGATGATTGGACGCTACGTACATCATATCCAGCATCCTCCAATGCAATTCGATAATTGGACCAACCATTCCAATCTGGGTTGTAAATGGAATAACTCTTGCTATTTTCACCGTGATCAACCAATGGCAAGACAATGGGTGCCCAAGCTAAGAAGAAAAGCAAAACAAAAATCGCAGATGTAACCCCAAATGATATGCCTTTTCCAGATTTATCACCCTCGGCTTCAATTTGTTTACCCATTTCCTTCGCAGAGTTTAACAATGTAGTAACTGCTCGGAAAATTCCGATTCCCAAGAAAACTACACCGATATAATTTACATATTGGGCAATAAGATTATAATTCTGCAATGAAACATAAATTCCTATCCCCAATGGAGCAATTGCAGCGATAAAGACCACGACTAAGAAAGCAAAACTAATGAGTCGCTTGCTACCTTTGACACTGAGATTCGCAAAAGATATTTGTAAATTTTTAAGCATGCGCATTAAAAAGATCAAGGAAATAATAATAATTCCTGCCGAGATTCCTAACGGTACCAATAAATCCATGATTGAGGATACCCCGTGATAACTGGAAAGTAAGATTAAATCCGTTTTATCAGCAAAAAATGTCCAGAGGAGAAATTGGGATCCGAATGCCATCCAAAACGAGAGACTAAGGGCGATTACGAAATTCATTAAAATATTTATCATTTTTGGAAATTTGCCCGATAAAATGAAAGAAATTAACCAAATAACGTGAAAAAGAATGAAGGCCCATGGCAACCATGCATAATATTGTTTAACTACATCTTCAAAGCCGGATGCAAATAAAATTGTTATTGGGAAAGGGATATTACCAAGGACTTTTTGTAATCCTTCTGTGCTGATTATCCCAAAAGGGGCAATATTGAAGAAGAGCAGAGCCCACACAATGGAACTACGTGCCGCAGCTTTAGGTCTGATAATCTGTCCCAAAATTTTACGGTCTTTCCCTTGAACCAATCGGGCAAACCCGAAGAAGAAAAGAAGTATCCCGAAGCCTAAAACAGATCCAAAGATAACAGGAGGCATGCCAGCTCCCGCAAGACCGCCGCCCGCAGCAATAATTAAGACACTGATTGGAGTAACAAATTTACCGTAATTAGCCATATGCATTCACTTTTTTCATTTGATTATTCTTTCTGCCCGAATGGATCGGGCCATGACACATTTTTCTAGCAGATTCACAAGTTTACAATGGAGGAAGAGGTTTTCCTACCAATTCTTGAAAAACATTACCGAATACGATGAGAGAACGTTTATAAACATCCTCGGTCGGGAGCTTACCCCCGTAGATGACACTTTCGACTTCTTGAACGAAGGGATAAATCGTTGAAGAATTAAGTCCGTGATCTTTTACTAAGATCATTGCATAATCCCGAATGCTATGGGAGGGATGTTTTTGGACTTTATATTTGGCTGAGCATATCAACACGAATACCATGTATTGATAAGCTATAGCTTCCCGGATCCTCTTGCTTCTTACCAGCATTTGGATATTTTTCAATCTACTTCCGAGGTTCATTGAACCACCTGATCCTGTTTTTTTTTTCCTGGCCATATACTAAACACCTATTTTATGATTGGTTTTTTCCACTTAAATGTTTTAACTCTTCCAGAGAGAGTTTAAAAAAAGTTTATATACACCCATGTGAGTCATGGAGTTATTCGCCCCCAATTCTGATAGTGACTCCTTCCATCAATTTTGTTTCTTCGGTAATATCCAAAGCGAAGTTCAAAACCGTTCCTGTAATTTCTTGGTAGATTCTCCCAAATATTTTCATCGCACGTTCATACGCTTCAGAAGTTAAATCATAGGCACCATATGTTACATTTTCCACAAGGGCGATATAAGGATAAGTCCGTAGGGGATCCAATCCGTATTTCGTCACACACATGATAGCAAATTCCCGGAGAGTTTGATTCTTTTCCCGCATCAATCCATATTTCTCAAGGATCAAATCTGAGAAGATCTTATACGAATAGGCGATTGCCTCACGCCGTCTATTGACCTGAAAGAGCATATTCATGATGGCAAATTTTTCCATATCGACCTTTCGTAATTTAATGATACTTCGGTGGCTCTTCTCCATTCTATATCGTTGAAAGAGCACCAATCCGGTAATAATCACGGCCACGATAATTCCAGGAATTAAAATCCCAATCCAATTCCGAGCTGCAGGTTGGATTACATCACTATCTGGTTCTTCGGATAAGGGTATTGGCTCATCAATGATCGTAAGCACCATATTGGTTGTAAAAAGAATATTTGCAGATGAAACAACTGTTGTTCCTCCATTTCGGACCACAGCAGACGCAGTAATGGATGCATTAGAGTTAAACCCTTCGTCGGCTAAATTGATAATTTCATCCAATTGCCCATTAGCATCTGTCGTAAAAACACCAACGGATTCGAGCTGGGATCCATCAGAAAAGAACAGTTCGATTTCACGATTGCTCAACGGAAGATCAGTATCATCGTTTCCCCAAAATGTAGCAAGTACCTGCACATCCTCACCGGTATATATCCCCGCCGCTGTGGCATTGATTCCGTTCACAAATGTAAATTCTGCGGATACTGATAAAATACGTGGAATGTCAATGGAAATATTCACAGGGGCAATTTGATAAAATGTTTCAATCCCAATTGTCGTAAGATTCAAACCAGGGTAGCTTACTCCTAATCGCACCAAACCCTCAATTTGTGTGAAGTTGAAAATAACTTGGCCAGAATTATCAATCGCAATATTAGTTTGTAGCACATTTCCCCCATCATCATTCCCATATAAGAACACTTCGGAAGTTTCAATTGGGTCGTTGTTGCCGTCCACAAGAGTTACAATAAGATTATATACATCATTTGTGAACACGGGTCCACTGATATCGGTGGTTAACCCAATTATGGAAATTGCATGCACATCTAATTCGAATGGAGAACTGAACTGAAATGTAGATTCGTCCACTAAATAAGTAGAAGTTTCTGTAATATTTGCATAAATGGTCATATTTTGAGTAAAATCAAAATCCAAGGGAACGACATAATTGATTAGAAAATCCCCATTAGCATCCGTTAGCACACTCAAATTTGCATTGCCATTCAACCCATTCATGGAAACATTGTCCACAACAGGATATACATTAATATCGGTTAAATTAGAATAGGAACCGCCATCCCACCAAAAGATATTACCCGAGAGTGGAAAAGTATCTCCTCGTTCCAAGTGGGTTATATTGCTATCACTCAAAGTTATATAGACATTCGCTGCGCTGGATTTGGGTGAAAAATTCATTAGTGAACCATGGAAATTTGTGCGATTTGAAGAGTTTGTGTTAAAAAAAACGCTTGAAACAGAGAATAAAGCAATTAGAACAATAATTATAGTAAAATGCATTTTCCCATCCCCCAATTTTCTATTTGTAAACATTTTCATGATCATCACCTTCAAAATATGTAATCACCCTATCGAGGGAGATTACTAAATTGAACCTCCTACATCGTCAGCCGGGTTTACATAAGTGACATAGTTTCCATCAAAGAGAATAAGAATAGAATCTAAATCATAAGGACATTCCTCAATAAAGAATTCAAAACCACCAGTAGAGTTAGTAAATACATTGAAGGTCGCTAAGATATTATTTTGATCATCATAGAGCACCAATGTAATGTTTTCTCCGATTAGGGGGTTATCATCTGAATCGGTTAAATTGCCAGAAATTGTAATGTTACTTCCCATAAATACCACACCAGTTGATTCATTCAAGGGGCTTGGTAAACCGCTGTTATCAATCACATAATCATAGACAAGAGTCGTATTTTGGTATACCCAGAAATAGGCATTATCCGTGGAATTCACAGGTAAAGCATCATCGGGAGAGTAATCAGTCGTATCTAAACTACCGTTGAATCCTACAATGATTGTATATTCTCCTTTTTGGGGTGCGGCTGTAATAGATACATCTATATCATACGCTCCATTGGTGTTGTCATTATAAGAGTTCACAACAAAGCTATAAATGAACTGATCACTCACATCGGTAATTCCACTATAAATATAAACGGACAATAGGGCATTCAGATGACCGTGGGCCGCATTGTTGAAATCCACCAGAAATCCTTGCACCGAAATATCGAAGGGAGCACTCTGATCCAATGTCATATTAGCCGTATATCCAACAATTCCTGCCGATATCGTCAATGTATTCTGATAAAAGACCCAATGATCGGAGAGATCGGTTACCGTATAGGTTGTGCCATCATAGGTGAGATCCATTTGATAATGGTGACCACCAGGATAGACGTTTGCATTGAAATTGATTGTGAAATTGACGTATCCACTTCCATCGGTAGTCAATTGCCATGTTGTACCATTGGTTAAATCGGTTAATACTACATCCGCTCCACTGTGGGGGGCACCGTTCAAATAGAATCCACCGGAAATTTCAATGGAGTCTCCAAAGGTTTGGGTCAATCCGCCGATATCATCATAAGGCACAAACTCATAGTTCATGGTATGATTGAAATAGAGAACATAATCAATGGAATCGGTATAGGTGTATGATGTTCCATCAAAGCTAACTGCCACAGTAATAGTATGGTCTCCAAGAATCCAGCCTTCACCGAAAATAACTGTATAGTTAACCCACCCGTTCCCATCCGATGCAGCTGAATAAAGTTGACCGTGGACAGAATCTGTGATTGTAATTGTCGCCCCTGGTACGGGATTGGTTAAGGATAGGGACTGAGAATCCAATTGAAGTGAATCACCTGTTCCATAGTGGGTTCCAACACCGGCAAAATCATCAGTGATATCCAAAAGATAGTTCTTTGTATAATCGAAATTCACATCAAAAGTCGTCTGCATGTTGATTGTATACGTGACTCCATCATAGGATATCTCAATGGTATAAGTTTGTAATCCGGTTATATTTCCGGGGCCGAATGTAAAAGTAAAGTTTGCCCAACCATTTACATCGGTTGTCCCGGATGCGATAATTGCATTACTTGGATCTTTCACAACAACTTCACCACCGGAAATCGGATTGGTTAAGGAGAGAAATCGAGTATTAACATCCAGTGTATCATCGGATCCCATAACTGTTGCTGGAACCACTGGAGCAGTCACATATGTCAAATCGTAATTCAAGTTTTCATCGAAGAACACTGAAATAGTGATTAGACTCGAGGTTACATATCCATAGGTAGGTTCGGTAAAAGTAATATTCAACTGGAAATTGTGCCAGCCCGTTGCATTCCCAGGGGCAAAGTAAATTGTGAAATTCGCATACCCGCTTCCATCAGTTATATCGTTGAGATCAATGGCAAGATTCTGTAAATCCACCAAATTCACATTTGCCAATGCAATTCCACTACCATCTTTAGCAAAGGTTACCGAAACATCGAAGGGATCATCGGTCCCAACCGGGGAATCTCCTGTGGAATCCCACGGAGTAAAAGTATATCCTTTACTGGCGTTAAAGTAAATATGGAATGTATATGTGAAATAAATAATATATTCCGCAGGTGAGTAGGACACATTTATTTGGAATAGATGCCATCCTTGGGGATGTCCTGCTTCATTAAAGTTCACAATGAAGGAAATATTGGTTAAATCGTTGGAAATTTCTGACCCTATTGTCACTCCCTCTGTGATATCAGTTAGGGTAACATTTCCTCCAATAATCAATTCGTAAATCCCAGTAGAGTTATATTCAAAGCCACCTTCAATCTGAAATGGTTCATCGGTGCCAATTTGAATGTAGTCTGTGACATTCATACCCGTGAGAAATCGATAACCTTCCGTTGGTTGAAAATCAATAATATTTCCTGTAATTTCGATCTGAATCAAATATCCGTAAGTATCAGTATATTCGACAACCAAAGTTATTGCATGTTCTCCTGTTGTTATACCACTGCCAAAATAGAGACTGAAGGAAGCACCACCAGTATTATTCACTAGTAGGGAATCGTCAAAAGTGCTATTGGCAGCATTGGTCAAATAAACAGTTGCGTTAATAGCAGGAAGAATCGCGGAACCATCATGTAGAAATTCGGTGTCGAAGGTTACAGTATCTCCACCCTTAATCGTGAGTGTATTATTGGTCACATTTGTGAAGGTATAGAACGATGTTGGATTGAAGTTGATATTCGCAATGGTGTAAGATCGGTGGAAAACATAGCCATAGGCATCTGTGTGAGTAAAATTCAACTGGTAGGAAGTAATTCCGGTCGGCATGCCATAGCCAAAGGTAATTGAGAATGAAAATACCCCATCTGTTGTATCATTCGGAGTCCAAGATACTGCGGTATTAAGGGTGTCGTTTAAATAAGCCACAGAAGGACCAACATAATTACCGCCATCATAATTTACTTCCAATGAAACTACCATTAGATCACCGGAATCAACGATCGAATCGTTAACAATTAAGGGAGTATAAATGAATTCATAATCGGGATTAAAATCAACAACCAGATCCCGTTCAATTTGCACATCAAAAACTGGACCGCTATTATAAATCACTGTGAGGTTGTAGGTGCGAACCCCGAGATCAATATTGGATCCGAAGAATACCACAAAGGAAGCATTCCCATTAACGTCTGTGGATGTCGACCAAGTCGTTCCATTAAGACTATCGGTCAAATAAACAGTAGCAGGCTGGAATCCTACTCCGTTCAGTAACAATTCTGCATCAATTAAAAGTGTATAACCTGAATCAACGGTTTGGAGACCAAGGGAGGTAAAATCGGTTCCATTATATAAACCTGTGAATTGGAAATTCTTCGTTTCATCGAAAAAGACTTGAATTATTTGGGATTCTGTAATTGTATATGAACCTTGGGGATAATTTACCGTGATGTTATATTCGTGGAGCCCCGTGTTATTGCTGAAGCCAAAGTTCAAAATCCACTCATAATATCCAGCAATATCAGTTATCAACTCTTTTGTAACAGAGGGATCGGCCATATCGGTAATATTCACTGTTGCACCAGCAATATCCGTCCCATCCGTGTATTCAAAGAATCCCGAAAGTCGGATGGAATCACCAACCCCCACCTGCCGAGTAGAATAGTGAGGTAGCACATCATAGGATGTGAAATTCAGCTGAGAATTGAAACTATAATCTTGGTATTCATCGAATATGACTTCGAAATAGGTCGAATTAACCCCCACATAAGTACCATCATCGTATGAAGAGCTGAAGAGGAATTTATTCAATCCCGTGATATTACCGGGACCAAACTTAACTACAAAAGATGCTTCCCCAAGTCCGTTTGTGGTGGCATACAGAGTTTCGTTTGAATTTACGTTATGCAGCGTAATATTAGCACCCGATAATGGGATGCTATCGTTGAGAAACACACAGCTAAAATTCATTGGATCCAATACCCCGTATAATCGATTGGGGACGGGAATCGTGGCATTAATGGTTGTAATAGCGACATCATTAAATTTAGTATCAAATGCGTAGGTAGTGGGGTTGAGTAATTCAATAATTCCATCACTGGAATCATTGGTCGTTAGTAGAACTTGGTAATAGGGGGCCCACATCGCATTCCAGGAATTGTTCCAGCCTGGACCGCCAAAGAATATTCCTGCAAAGGACACATCGGTTCGGAATGGAGAGAGAGGAATAGAACTAACATTATGGAAATTAAAAGTCTCATCATAACCAGTTGATGGAGCACCCACAGCTTCGTCGACTAAACCGTTTTGCAAGAAAGAATCACTCCATGCAACCCCATTTTTATCAATGACTCGATAATGGATAGCATAATTTTCAATATCCTCATTTGTGGCAATATCCCGCATAGTTCCCGTAACGGTTAAATTATCATAGGGATCGAAACCATTATTGATAAAATACACGTTATCCTTGGTTGGAAGCCCAGCGGTACCCCCCGTAAAGAACTCGGAAGTTTGGTCGACAATAACCGGTTCCGTGATGACTACATAGAAGAAAGAGTAGGCAACTGGATTTGGAGCCCCGGACCAACTCATCTCTAGCAAATGTGGACCAGCAGTCCAATCGGTTGCAGGATCACCAGAAATATCATAATTTAACGTTCCATAGCCATCTGCGTTGGTCAAAAAGGAAGTCACTAGCCGATTACCCTCCGTGTGGTCATAAATGTTGATTTGGGCGCCCGATGAATAATTATAGCCTTCCCAAACAACCGCAGTGAAATTCAATACGAGATCTGCCCGAGCCCCGTAAATCACAGGATCATCATAGGTCGGAATCGTGGTATTATGGGCATACCGCGTTGTATTCAGATAGAAATCGTATTCATAATATTCGTCATTGTACATCCAGAACGATGTGTCCTTCACAGACGTATAACCCGCAGTAAAATGGGCAGGAATCCTGGTGGAGGGTAAAAAGGAAAAGAAGGTTTGAAACATTGGATCGAATTTGGCAATATCGGCCGCTACATCGATTATTCCATAAAAATTCGTGTATATTGTATATTGACTGCCCCAATCTGCAGCAATGTATCCTGGCACGGTAGCCCAAGAAGAGAAATCACCTGATTGGACTGTGATAGTACCATTAGGATCGACTGGAAAAGCTGCAGGAACTGGTTCGAATTCTGTCGCCAATTTTAAACCTGTGAAATTCAACTCGACATTCGCCACATGATCTCCAGTATATACATCAAGTGCATATCCAGATACCAATTGCATCTGCGGTGTGTCAGGGCTGGCGATAGTATAGGTATTATCAAAATTGGTCACAATTTCAATGTCATCCAAAATGTTGATGATCGTAATGTTGTTGAGGGGAAATCCGTAATACTCTGTGGTGACATTCAACACATGGGCACCAACAGTAATTTCATCTAGATTGAGCGTAAATGTGATTTGTCCGTTAATATCGGTATAACCCGTGTCGAGAACTTCATCGTAAGTCACATCATATAGGGTAATTGGCTGGGATCCCATGGTATCATTATTAAATTCATAGGTTAATTCGATGTCGAGGGTATTGGCTACGTCAAATTCATCGAACCGTTCATAACCCGCAAAATCGGGATAATAGCCTACATCATTATAGCGTAAATTGAATTTTACATCCTCTGGGGACTCTGGAATGACGGGGAGAGCAGAAAAGACCATGTCAAATGGTACCCAATCGCCCTCGGTTGAAGTTGTTGGAACAAATGTTTCAACCCATGTTTGGATATTCCCTACTAAATATGGATAATATAGTAACTCATCAATCGGATCATAAAAGGATTCAAAGCCGAGGGAGGCGGTGAGCATCTCATTTGATTTATACCCGGTCACATAGCGGGAACTAATTCCGTTTAATCGGGCCAAGGCCACAGACAGCGATGAAAATTCGAAAGGATATTGGGATTCCCTCGATTGGGAGAACCATTCGATAGGCTCCACTCCATCCGGAGGCCGGGAATCGCCCAAAGGATTATACACAAAATTTTCGCCAATATAATTAATTATAGCCTGCATCTGGGCATAGGTAGTTGTAGCGACTGTAAATGCGGGATAACTCGCCAACTCTGAAGCTATGGTATTAAAGTTGGGATTATTGGCCCGGAACGTGGTCCAAGCCACATTGTTTGTGCCATCGAAAGGTCCGTTCAAACATCCAGAGACCTCTTGGTCGAGGGCAGTATAATCTGCCATGTCCAGCCCCAGACCGTCGTAATAACTCAATCCGGGGTAGTCGGCATTATCGTAAAGAAGATCATAGGAAATATTGGTCATTTGGGTCACATATTGTGCTTCAAATTCAATTTGTGCCCAAGCACCCCCCAAATAGGATTGACTCTTTAAATCAGGGTCGGTTGAAACGTTAAGTGGGTCAAACTCTATTGAATTGGTCTTTATTCTTGGTGTGGGTGAATTTGAATACAGTGTAGCAATGGCCTCTTGGGTAATAATAATGGGTGCCTTGATATGGAATTTTTCATCGCTCGGTTTATCTTCCGTGAAGAGAACGCCATCAACGCCCAGCCCACCTTCACTCCAATCGAATGTGGTGAGATCATAGCGGTCGAAGGATTTGGTTTTAAATAGGGTGTCTTCTTGGTCATTCCAAGGATTTGATGGATTGGAACCAGCGGCGTAAAACATGGGTTTGGCCAAAAGAACTGCAACCAGGGCAGGATCGTCAAAATTATCGAGAAAATCACCTGAAAAACTATCTCCATTCAGAGATTCCAGTAAACCGGCTAACTCTTCGTCATACGTATCCAGGAACTCTTCGGGCGACATCTCGGTATCCTCCAAATACTCGGCAATATCCTCGCCGAGCATATCCTGCAAGAGTGCAAGTTGCTCCTCCGGAGATAATTCTGCAAACATATCGGAGTTTAGAAGAGCCTCAATATAAGCGGCAGGATCGAATGTCAACATATCTAGACGAACTTCATCCCACGGGTCGGTCTCCGAGCCCTGTTGCGAACGATCGATATCTCCGGCAGTTGGGTCAGTGATGAATGCAATGAGGACTGAATTGAACATGTAGACGCCTATAACGAGAGAAGTGAGGCCCACAACCTTAATAATATTTTTCGGGGTCAGAAGTTTCGATCTAGCCATTATAATAATCACATGGGCGGATTTTTGCTTTAAGTATTTGGCAAAAGAAAACAACATGACGGAAAAAAATCATAGAAGTGAAAACTGATGAACAAACGGCACTTTGTTTTCAGTAATTTGTTGGCCATTGGCCCAAAAATAGAATCTTGATATGAAAAAGAAAGAGAGTAAAAATGTTATTCATTCCTGGTAAGGTGCTTAAGACTTCCAGATGAGATTTCCAGCTCGCATGATTGCCTAAAGAATTTAAAATTATCAAATGTTAAAGTAAGATGGAAATGGATAAAGATACATCAGCTGGACCTGGATTGTTTCTTACTATTGAAGGTATTGATGGTTGTGGAAAAACCACCTTGAGCCGTAATCTCGCCAACTATTTGACAAAACATCAGATTCCCGTCTATTTGACTGCCGAACCCTCAAAAGGCGCCATTGGACAACTAATTCGGCAAAATCTCCAACAAGAGGAAGTGCCCGCGGCGGTCGATGCGCTTCTGTTTGCTGCGGATCGGATCGATCACGGATCTCGGGAAATCCTTCCATGGTTACAAAAAGGTTATATCGTGATTACCGATCGCTATCGAGATTCTTCACTCGCTTATCAATCCGTACAGGGAAAATCCCAAGGACTTACCCTTGATTGGGTGGCCCAACTCAATAAATTTAGTTTGATCCCGGATCGGATCTACCTGCTGGATTTGGATGCGGAAACCAGCCTGAGACGCCGATTTCAAGACAATGCACAGCAGGACGATGCCCAGTTAGAAAAATTTGAGAATTTACCCTTTCAAAAAGAGATCCGAAAGGTGTTTTTGGAACTTACCGATGAAGAAAAGGATAATCAAGGAAATCATAAAATTTTGGATGCAACCAAATCCACGGATGAACTTCTCCTTGATATTCTTCGGGATTTACACCCAATTTGTAGTGCTAAAGGCATCCCTATCCCATCCCCAAAACAGATATCTGATCTTTGAACCCTGGTCCTTTTTTTTCAGTAGATATAAGACTAAAACCTTCTTCTCAATCCTACTTTTTACGAATTAAACAGTTTCAGTCAAAAAAGACTGATAAAACCATGGAAAGATGTCGAACTACAGCTTCTTGAAGAATAAAGGGGCGATAGCAGAGATTGGTGTGACTGATTATCACGACTGCTATAGTAAAACCTTAAACCAATCTAGATAATGCGGATCGGTTTTAGCCTTTGCAATTTTTTTCTTCATGGTTCGGATGTGGCGCTTAAACAGCCTTCCATGCGGCATTCTGGATGAAAAGTGTGAAATATTCTTGATGTAGAGATCATATAATTCGTAAACGGATTCAAATTCTCCCCGATATATGCGTATATCCATCAAATTTAATAACATCGCAAACCATGATTCCAATTTTAGCCTTTTAATCTTTCTAGGGTCCGGATAAAGATGATAACCTTGGTTTAATATCTGAAATGTAATATCCATCAAGCGTGCTTCTAACTGCATTTTATTTTGACTTCTGTATGTACCTTTATTTTTGGATGATATCCTCCCTTCTTCCAACATGCTTTTAACTATAACTAAATAGCAAGACCCGATCAATCCGAAGTATTGCACATCATTGGGTTTATCGAGAATTTTAAACAAATGTAAAATTGATATAGCAGCCAAAGTTTTGGGTAATTTTTGAAATCGATAGAGTAAAAAGGCTAACTCTATTAGATCCACTCGGGTGGGATCTATCTCATTTTCCATGCGGGAAAAATTCAAATTAATAGGATGGGAAGGGAAATTTGCCCGAATATAGCGTTTGGCACGATAATATACCCCTAAACACATTCCATTAAATGCCCCTTGGGCTACAAACGCCCAGAGTGTATCATTAGTTGGCTGTAAATTCAATGCTTGAATAGAAGCCATCATTATGGTTAAATCTTGAATACTACCTCTTTTAGAAGGTCGATCCATCAGAAGGAGTATAAAATCAATCCAAGCTTGAACATTTTTTCCGGGCGCGCTAAAGACACCTCTGTTCCTACTTCCCCCGGTAATATTAGGTTGTGCCATTGCTGAAAATACACGGGGAATTCGTTCAGTCTGTTCTACCACAAGCTGCCTATATTCAGGATTTGTTGATTTCAAATATTCCTGCAGAAAATCTTTCAGCCAAAAAGATTCAGGGTCAAAAAAAGTATCTAAAATCATCCACTCAGTTCCCCATTTAATTGCTCCTTTTTGGCACATGGGACAGCTTGGTACTAAGGTGTCCGTAGAATTTTGCCAACCACAATTCGGGCATTTATTGCTGGGATCTGCAAAATATTTACTGATATGCTGTATACCGAAATCGATCATAAAGAGCCTTCTCCTTTGTTTTGGGTATTATCAAGTATTTGGGCAAAGACTTGAAAGGGAATGAAATTTTTTTCTCTTCTCCAGTATTGTCCAAATTTTAAAGGTAATATCCATTGACATATTTGAATGTGACATTTTTGGCGGAACAAATTTTATTCACCTTATTGAAATTTTCTACTTAATACATTTTTTATTTGATTTACCTCCTATTAATTGATTTCATTATTTGGATTGGTGCACATATGAGTTTTTTATAATGTGGATCGATCTTCCAGTTTTCGATGAACACAGAAAATCCAGATGCCCGTACGTTTAATAATGCAAAATAAATACTCATTTCTAGTGCCGTCTTTGTTGGAAGTGCATACATAATGAAAAAATCAGTTAAAGTTAGCACGTTATAACTAATTGATATTTCAATTTAATAATACGCAGTCTCATTTCTTTTTCTCATAATCTTCCATTCCCGGCACACTTTTTGCTTCTATTTTGCTTAATTAGAGCGCT
>JABCSI010000297.1 GCA_018238965.1 Promethearchaeota archaeon | reverse complement strand
CTTATTTGGAGCGGGTATTTTATAGTTTTAGGCATTTATCTACCGCTCCCAACCAAACTTTTTTTCAGATTTTTTTTTTAGATATCTGTACGAAATTAATTGCTAGATCCCTCCCCAATTCAAAACCCAAACCAACTGAAAAATGATGAAAAGCTCAGAAAACCGATTACAGGTAATTGTTGTTGCAATCTTAATCGTCATTAATGCTCTGATATTACTGTTTGGATTTCTAATTCCAATTTTATTATTTGAATTCGTTAAAAACAATGTGATGACCTACTATTTCTTTGGATTCGAATTGAGAATCTCAACCATGTTACTTTTTGTATTTCTCTTTTTAATTTCGTTCGGATCCTTTAATTTGAGTCATCTTATAAAGTTTCTAATTCATCGCAAGAAAAGTACAATAACATTACAGAGTAGTCAACAACTTTATCAGCGCAATATTAAAAAAACGGTAAGTTCCTTTATAATAATCGGTCTCATTGCAGTTTCATCAGTGTGGTATTATAGTCCCCTTTCGGGAACAAATTGGGGTATTTCCCAAAAATATGGACCGTATATTGGATATTATGGGGATTCAGGAATGATAATCTCCTGGGATTCACCCCACGAAGAATCTATTGATCTAATTTTCGGTCCAGAAATCACCTTAGCCGAAAACGTAAGCACATTTTCCAGTACTGTAGAACCATGGCCGAGGAGCACCAATAATTTTCATCATTTTGTCATAGTGGGTGATACCAATTACGGTGATTTGGATTATGATACTCGATATTATTACCAAATTCCCGAATTTTCCAAGAGGATAAATTCTTTTTTGACAGCCTCGGAATTTAATCCAGAAAATTCAGATGGAGAAATGGAATCGGAGATGGTGGTTTTTACGATTGTAGGTGATACCCAAGATGGGTTTGCGATAGAGAAGAAGTTAGTACAATGCATGATTCAAGATCTTGATTATGATGAATTGGATTTCACTGTTATTGCCGGAGATTTAGTTAATAGACAAGATAAAATTTCTGAGTGGTCTGCATTATTTGATCCGTTAAGCTACGGCCGAATCTCCCCTTCGATCCCTTGGATGAATGCACCTGGTAATCACGAGCATTCATGCCAAGATCCAAGCTGCGAATTCCGAGAGTATTATAAAAACTTCTTCCGCTATGATTACCCCCAAGATATTTCTGCATATAATTCCCGTGAATTTGGTCTGTATTATTCCTTCAATAATTCCAATGTGCATATGATCTCCTTGGATAACTTTGATAATCACACCTATACTACCGAAAATGGATTTAGTCAAGGATCGTTTTTATCCACGGCCCAACTGAAATGGTTGGAAGAGGATTTAAGCAGAAATCAACATCCTGATCAATGGAATTTTGTATTTATGCATGTTCCCATGTATTCAACAGGAGATTATTCCTCAAACCCAGAATTAATATCCCAACTCGAACCTATCTTCACTAAATATAACGTCGATGCTGTATTCTATGGCCATGATCACCATTTTGAAACCTATTATGTAAATCGAAATACCTCCACAGATGGGATTTACTATTTCACTGTGGGGACTGGTGGTGGGGGTATTGATGATATGACCAATATTGAGGATTACGGAGATCGGGCATGGTCTGGAAGCGTACTCAATATTTCTCAATCCGCATACAAATATCCCGAAGTTTACGGTTCGGAATTTCAATTATACGGAGAACTTACCTATGGCTACATGAAAGTCAAAGTTGTGGGAGATACTGCAATTTTTACAATGGTAAGGGCATCGGATGGCAGTATTGTAGTAGAATATACAATAAACCATTAGCTATTAATAATTAACTTCCGAAATGAAGAGAACAAGTAATAATCCATAAAATCAAGAATGTACTGATTGTTATGAGAGTTAGGAATAAACAGACCATTAAAGTCAAAACCATTTTTATGGTGGTTTTGATTTTTTCACCATTTGCATTCTTTACGGCCTTCGGAATGAAAGTTTCGCGTACTTATGAAGATATACTATCGTTCCAATACGATGTTGGACCCCCCGTTGCGGCGGAAGATTTTCTCTACCCGGCAGCCAATTACACCCGATTAGATGAGATGGCCAGGGTTTATGATTACTACTTTGAAGAGAATCACCTACCCTTGAATTATACTGCAACGGTGACCTATGTCGATGAAAATTATACCGATGTTGCTGCGTATCATTTCTCAGATAACGGAGCACTGTGGACGGGAATTCCGATGGCGGGATGGGTTTTCCATTATGTGGCTGCGATAAATGAAGGTAATGCAACCGATGCTGCTTATGCCTTGGAAGTAATAACACGTATGGTAAATGGATTTTCCATGCTGATGATTGTTCCCAATGGAGGTCTAGGCCCTGATTATCCCGGTATTTTGGCCCGAGGGTGGGCTGGGCCCCAACATAAAGAAATCCATCCGTATATCTTCCAAGATCATATTCGGCACTATAATGGAACCGGAGATTATAGCGATTATAGGTGGAGAGGACATACCAGTAACGATGAATACGGCGGATTTTACTTGGGTTTAGCCGCGTGTTTGAAGTATATCGATGATCCTTACGTTGTGTATACAGTGGGTATGATAGTTGAACAGCTTGCTAATTATATGAAGGAAACAAATTTCTTGGGAATAAATGGACCCGGTGGACCCAGCGGGGTTGAACAAAAAGCACGTATTTACGCAGGTGGTGTTTGGGTTACCTTGTTATTGAAAATGGCAGCCATGGTTAATTCAGCCGAATATGAGCAAGATTACTATCATTATGTCGCGGCAGAGATGGGGAGTTTGGCGATTGCTGAAGGGGGCGAGGCTGAGACAATGGCAAATTATTATGCCCTTAATTTTGCCCACTGTGTGGTTTTTGGTTTTCTGCTACTGGAAGGCACCGAGTCTGATATTGGACGACATTATTATACCCATTATATTGATACGTTGCGCCACTATACCGAATATCACAGGAATGCATGGTTCAATGTTATTTTCTTAGCACTTTCGGCAGATCCGGGAGATTTTCCATTAATCGAACGTGATATTGAGGACCAACTCATGAGGATGCAAATTAACCATTTCCCTGACAGACATTATCCCTTGATAGAGATTCCCGATTCCTACGAAAGAAACCAAGAGATTCTAGACATAGAGGCTGAACTAAAAAATCATAAATGGTGGACACTGTATAAATTAGCCTTCATTGAAACCGATTGGGACGAGATATATTATACGAAGCCGTTAACCGTTGAGTATATGAGATCAGCCCATTATATGTGGGAAAAAAATCCGTGGGAATCTGGATACGGATACAATAATACGCTAGACGAGGAACCAGGGGCTACATTTTTTACACCCTATTGGATCGGCAGAGCATTTGGCTTTATACAACCCCTAGGGGTACGGGAGATCTAAAAATGAGCAATTCGGTAGATACAAAACAAGAACTTGATAAACAGGTGATAACAGTTTTATCCGATGCAGAAATCAAAAATCTGAGTGAAAAATCAGCATTGAAATTGAAGCTCCGATGGGTTTTTCTCGGATTGGGTGTGGCTCTATTCATCCTTGCGATTTTATTTTATGTTTTGGCTTGGACGGTTGATTTTCTCGTAATCGATATGACCTATGGTCACGAAACCTTCGGATTGAATTTGTCGATCTTGTTTGGATCTCTCCTACTAACCATTAGTTTACTTATTATCTCCCAAGTGTGGGGCGATACCAGCAAATATCGGGAAAATACTTTCTTCATTCCGAAATTGATGGCCCCTCGGGAGACTCCTAAATTCATGGAAAAGCAAAAAGAGCGCAAAATTAATGAAATAGACCACGTTCAATTTCGACATTTCGCCACCAGTCGCTTCATCGCAGCCATTTTAATATTGTTGATGGCATCCATCAATATGTCTGTGTTTGGAACTGCCATTGATGAAGAAAACCATCTTGGAAGCTGGTTCTTTTTGGGCGGTCCTTCTATGTTTTACCCAATGAGCGCGTTTATGTTTCTTATTGCAATAGGATTATTGTTTTACACTGTATTCTCAATTGCCTCCATCCGCTTCACAAATACAGAACACTTCTATCTAATTGAGGAATATCGCATGTTCATGCCTTGGATGACCGAAGTCCCTAAAGATAAAATCCAAGCCATCAGAATAACTAATGCTAAAACAGGACCCAAATATTTCTGGATTATTTTGGCTGCTTTCAACCTAATCCTGTGCTTTACGGATGGAACATTCTTCCTAACGAATCCTTTTGCATTTGGAGCAGGACTGGTTGTTGGAAAATTTTATATCATAACGGGTTTTGTGCATCTGATTGCAATCTGTATCCTGTTGTTCAAGCATCAACAAATGTTGGAAATAGTTACGGAAGAAAAGAGATACGAATTGTATTTCAGTCCACCCAAATCAAATCTGGTCAAGGAAGGCATAGATTCCTTATTTAACTTGGATCATAAAGAAGCAAAATCTTCAGAAAATAAGTTACTCAAGAAAACACAAATCAGCGATTGGCAAAATTTATTGACCGGTGTTGGATTTATCCTTTTTGCCATTATAAGCCATATTCTTTACCGGGGCGCCGGGAATCCCCTACGGATTGTTCTATATATCTTCGGGTTTATATTAATTGTCCGTGGGATCAAGGAAGATTTTACAAAGAAGGATGGGTTGAATGTATACCATAATAAAGCGAAAAGCACACTTTCCATTCATAAAAAGTTCGCTTGGTTCGAATCTGCATATCGATTTGAAAAATGCACCGAAGAGAATTATAAAATTGATTTTCGCCTATTGAAATTGGATTTCTTCGATATTCTCATGGGATTGGGTTTTGGAATCGTGCTCGGGTTAGATATCGGTACCTTTGGATATTTCGTGCCCATTGGCTCTTTAGCGGGAGGCATGAAAGTATTTCATATAATATTGGTAATCTTCCTTCTATTTTACATGATTACCCTTTTGATCAAGCCCACCAACAAATTGATGTTAAATATTGAAGACCTGCATTAC
>JABCSI010000296.1 GCA_018238965.1 Promethearchaeota archaeon | reverse complement strand
TAATTTTTTGGCGCCTTCTACAATTTCAATACCTTTTTCAAAAGGCACTTGAAAAGCAGATGTGTTGCGCTTGAAGGGGCGACACTGAAAAACATAGTATGGATTAACTCCGATAGATACCAATTTATTCAATAATTCCCCTAAAATTTCAGGTTTATCATTCACCCCTTTTAAGAGAACAGTTTGATTTTGCACCAATACATTCTGGGATAATAATGCATCAATAGCTTCAATACTTTCAGGGGTGATTTCCTTCGAATGATTAAAATGAGTTTGAATATGTATTCGCCGATTTTTTCTTGACGCTTCTCCGAGAATTTCCAACAATTCTTGATCTTCAGAAATGCGCATTGGAAAAGTAACTGGAACTTTGGAACCGATTCGAATCAATCGCAAATTTGGAACCATATCGAGTTGGTTTAACAGGGATTTTATTACCCTATTGGGTAACACAAGGGGATCTCCTCCTGATAATAAAACATTGTTTATCTCAGGATGATTAATCAAATATTTGATGACTTGATCGAAGTTTTGCACCACTTCATTTACATGAATTCCCACAAATCGTTTCCTAAAACAATACCGACACACAGTTGCACAATGATTGGAGACAAGAATAAGAGCAGTTTGGGAATATTTATGTTGCAATCCATGCATCTTTGTATTTTCATGCTCATGGGTAATGGTATCGATTTCTTTATAGGATAATTCTTCCTCTGAAGGGAACACCATTTTTCGAATGGGATCTTCAGGATCTTCCCAGTCCATAAGTGATAAATAATATTCTGAAATTTTCATTGGGTATTTTTTGACAACATTCTTCAATTTCTGTGATTGATTAGAACTCAGGGGATAAAATTCCTTAAATTCCTCAATCGAATTAATAAAATTATTAATTCTTTCACTTATTGCATTTTCTTTTTCATTTTCTGGTATAATAGCCATTTTCTTTTACCTCGACTTAAGAATATTTTTTTAAATAGCGTACATTCGGTGCACTATATATTAAAAAGAATGAGCTTACTATTTTTTCTAAAAGCCCATCTTGGTAGTAAGCGAGATTACTTAGATTAAAATATGGATTCAATAATTTTGTTTTATCTAAAGCTCTAGTCTAAGTCAAAATCTCGTTCCATTAGGATAAAAATCGTAAATTTCAATTTTGTAGGAGTAATATAACAAAAGATACAATTTTACTGTTTTATACTGTATTTCCAAAAATATGAAAGCATTGGATAATAATAAATCTTTGGATTTGTTCAAAAATTATTTATGTTAAATTTACTGTAATATTTGAAAATAAAAGTCTTCTATACAATCAATTAGACAATCTGATTCATATTATTATTTGAGACTCCAATATAATTTAATCTCTTAAGTTTAGAAAAGATTATGTGGTAATATATTTATATTTTAGCTAAAGTATTGATTCAATGCACAATTAGATTCCACCTAAGCTTAATTAACAATTCCAATGAAGTTATGACTCTGAAAAATTATTTTGGAGCAAAATTCCGCCTTTTGAACACCTTTCTATATACTCCTTACTGCAACTTATAAGCTGCTTTGACAAAATTCCAATTTTTATTAATATTTTCTGAGGTTCGAAGGCGAAGAAACAAGAATTTCTTTCCAAATGCTGTCTTCCGAGCATTACTGAGAATATGCTTATAAAATTTGGTTTTCCTTACTGATTTCACATATCGATGGACCAAATATTTATTCCAATTTGAGATTTTTTTGCTTGCAATATGATCAACGGCAAATTTGGCGATTTGCATTGAAGAAGCGATGCCACTTGACCCCGAATGTTCCACAAAACCCATTGCTCCTCCTGTGAAAAATAATCCTGGCACAGGCATAGGATTATCGACTACTTTCGCAGAAGCAATTTGGGTAATCCCCTCAAAGGTTATCTCGGTGTTTTTCATCAAATCGGAAAACCGGGGATAGGTCGCAATTAACTTACTCCACACCCGCAAAAGTTCGTCTTCAGAGGGTATATCACAAATAGAGGTTAATCTTTGAGCCATGTCTGTGAATATCATTAATCCCACTTCGCAATTCCCGTTCCCTCGGGGAAATACAAAGATAATCCCGGGTGGAAATCTCGGAGCATATTCCAGGGATCCCGGAGCCAAAAAGAAATATTCGAAACCCATGTAATCCCCATGGAAATTACTTATTAAACGCTTCACTACGGGGCAATTTATGGAAGCGTAGGGAAAATCAAGCGCCTGACCAAGTTTACTATTATGCCCTTCTGCGACCATAACCGAAGATCCATAAATTAATTCTCCGGATTTCAACCGAACGCCTTTGCAAACATTGTTTTCTATTATTGTTGAAGATACTTCCGTATTATATCGAATTTCCGTGGAAGTTTCATTGATTCGGGAAAGAAGAAGCTCGATAAAACGATCCCAACTATACACTATTGAAGGTGATCTACGGTAAATTTCCAAGGAGTTTTCGGCGTTCGGGCTGTTGAATTTACGGGCGGCAGTTAAATGGGTGGTAATCAAATTTAAAACGTTATCCCCCAAGACTTCTGAAAAAATTCGGGCGTTATGTAAAGTTTCACCACGCGGAAAGGGGCTAGCACGTTCTGCTTTTTCACATACAAGAACATTCAACTTATGGCGCCCTCCAATAATTCCTGCGGTCAGCCCAGCAGGCCCTGCTCCACTAATGATCAAATCATAGGGAGTTTGGGGGGATCCGAGGAGATTTTCTTGGTTACTTTGGTTATCTTGGTTACTTTGGTTACTTTGATTTCTTTGATTCTCGCTATTCTCTTGGTTTACCATCTTCCTTAGCAATGCCTATGACTCCAGACATAAAAAAACACCTTCCCGATATTCACTAAAAAACACCAATTTCTGGGTACGGATTGCGGAAGGAAATTGAAAACTTCAATATTTGGGATGCCTTTTTCTCCCTATATGGAAATTGTCAACGGTGGAATATGTATCCAGGAGAAAGTTCTTAAGGATAAATGTGCAAAATGCGGAAATAAACTCGTTTTGGGTGTCTATAAATACCAATCTCTTAAATTGAAGCAAGTTGTCCGTTGTAAAACATGCCAGACTGCCACACGGGTAAAATAGGGCTCACTCTCGTCCAAAATTAGATGCCCAGTGATGAATATGGATGAATTTGGCGATTGGCGATCTTCCAAATTCACTTAGGTTCTAACTGGATATAATATTACATGGATCGGAAGACTGTTGCCCTCTCTCAATTATCGGCCAATTTGTGCTCCAGTCTCCCAGAAATGCGCGCAGTCTTAATCACCGACCGAAAATGTCAGATTCTTTTCAGATACGATCGAGCCGATCTTATTTCTGACAGTTCTGACTGTTCTGACAGATCTGAAAATTCTGAAAGTTCAGATATAAAAGCCGAAGTGCTCACATCTATCAATTTGCAGCTTAATCCCATACTTGATCAAATTCAAAGAGAAGACACGGGTGCGAAATATACTTCAGCAATCTTTGAAGCCGAAAATTTCCGAGTGTTCAATCTTTTTGTAGACAAATGGATCTTTATTTACGTTCTGTCTATCGAATCCTTTATAGACCGCTTGAATCCCTATATTTTTCTAACATCCGAGAAGTTCTATCGAATTCTTTCTCAAGAGGGTCGAGTGCAGGTGGACCTTGAAATTCCAAAATTGGGAAATGTTTTAGGGAAACATTTTCTCCCCACTGATAAAGAACAAATAATTAAATTTGGATTCAAATTTATTCTTACTGGAGATTCTGGTGTTGGAAAAACCAGTCTGGTTAACCGATTTGTGGAAGGAATATTCCCCCATGATTTTAGACAGACCATTGGAGTCAATATATTATCCCACACCTATACGTTCATGGACAACAAGGTGAAATTGACCCTTTTCGATTTAGGGGCACAAAAGTTCTTTCAACGCGTTCGAAAGACGTATTATCTAGGCTCAAATGCTGCCATTATTGTTTTTGATTTAAATAACCGGGAATCCTTTCTCAACGTAGCGTCCTGGAGAGAAGAATTCGAAAAATATGTCGATTGTGATTATATTTTAGTTTTAGTGGGAAACAAATCCGATCTCGAGCGAAAAGTTTCAACTAAGGAAGCACAGGATCTAGCACGATTGTGGAATGTAGTATATATTGAAACTAGTGCCCTTGAAGGGGAAAATGTCGAAGAGATGTTCGTAATGACCACTTTCAATATAATAAAAAAAACTCAAAAATTACTACGAACGCAGGAATAATATTGCACCAATTTGTTTTTGCCTTATCCTGACCCCTATCATCGCGAATGGGAGAACAAGAATTGCACAAATTGTGCCAAAAATAGAAATTCCCATAGGGTCATCTAACCCTGCAATTTGATCTTGAAAATTCAATAAAGCTATAATTGCGCTTGTCGTCAATGCGACCATCCCCAACACAGCAATAATAAGAAAACGCTTATCGACCAACTTTAAGCGAGTAATTTGATCCTGAGACAACTCGGCATAGTGATCTCGACAGAGCCCCAACTGGGAACATTTTTTACAAACTTTCTGCTTGCACACATGACAATTAATATAATTGGAGTTTTTGCCACTAATCAGAGGCGCTCCACAATGTAGACATGTCTTTTCCGATATTTCATTTTCCACAATGGTTTTTTCCGATATTATAGGTCACCTACTCTTACATATCATTCTTTGAATTTATGGCATTAAAAACCTTTCAAAAAACATTATACTAGCCATTTTCTAAATCTCTCACGTGCTTCTTGATGAGAAATCCCTTTTCCTTCTTCTAATTCTTGTAATCCAAATTCAATCTTTTGTTGGAAATAAATTGCCTCAAAAATATCATAATATTCGGCATCTTCCGGCAGTTCATTGATGATATCAATTACTTTTTTTTTGTGGATTGCATTCCAATTAATGTAAACTATTCTGGGTAATTAAATATGTCTGATGCACCTTATTTCCAACATTATATCACGCATAAAAATTAGGGACTGGGAAATTTATTATCAAATAAAATTCCATCCGTTTTTCTCT
>JABCSI010000055.1 GCA_018238965.1 Promethearchaeota archaeon | reverse complement strand
TCTTCAATTAATACAGAGTGTCAAAGGAAAACTTGTTTATAATAGGAATCACAACGATAGCTACAACGATAACCACAACAACAACGATAACCACAACAACAACGATAACCACAACAACAACGATAACCACAACAACAACGATAACCACAACAACAACGATAACGCTGACAATTGCGACAACAACAGCCACAACGAAAAAGATCCACATGTAGGGGTTCCCCTCACCCATGAACAGGAAATTCGGCAAAACAATTTCTTACTGCTAACGGTTTATCTTTGGATCCTTCACTCAAATCGACCAGATTCAAAGGAACTTAATTTTCAAGAGTGGATCATCGCTGAATATGATAAAGCAGTTCTAAATCATCATCCTCATTCTCATCCTCAGAGAACCAATGAAAATAAAGACACAATTCTGCCATTAAATGCCTTTTTTGAATTATTTTTGCAAAATTTAAGCACGGGAGAAAAGACAATAAGCTCGGAATTGCAATGTTCCTTGCCCATAATGCCCTTTTGGAATCCCGGTACATTGACAGATTCCAGAGGCGCGGGGTGGGATCTCTTAAAGTTGAATCTGAAGACTGCAGAAATCCCCGAAGGTGTTATTTTTTCCCGAGAATCACTTCCTGTTCTCCCCACTAAGCCCTCAATCCCAAAAATATCTAAAATCTTTCCGGAAGGGCCATCGCTTTTCACGGCATTTGAAATCTATGAGTATTATTACGGCAATATTACCGAAAAACTCTTGGGGGATCTCTTCGAACGCCTCATGCATGATGAAACAAAGCACACCACCGGAGCATTTTACACTCCATCATATATTTGCCTTAAAATTGGCCGGGATTTACTCACGGATGCCCTACGCCCCCATTTTCCATCCTGGGAATCGAATCTTCAAGTGGCCGATATTGCCCATGAAATTGCGAACACCCTGAATCAACTCCCGGATCCCCAATGCAAGGAATTAATTCCCCGTATTCATCAAACTCTCCTCAATTTGAAAATATTGGACCCCTCCCTGGGCGCAGGCCATTTTTTAATCGCAGTGGATTCTCTAATTGTCGATATTTACCGTTCGATTTGGGAATTCCTAAGTATGAGAAAGATTTCCGGCCTTATTTCTTTACCAGCTAATACACATCCCAATTCTGGCTCAAATTTGAGAGATATAAGTTCCTGGCATGAATTTGCACCAGTTGCACAATTATTGCGTTTGTGGTATATTTACCCCCACATTCTCTACGGAGTTGACATCAATTCCCGAGCAACACGGGTAGCCAAATGGAGATTATATTGCAAACTTCTTGACCCTTATCCTACAGATATTTCACTAGAAGGCAGTTACCAAAATTTATCCTTCAATATCCATGTGGGGAACGCATTATTGGGATTTAATTCATGGGAACTCGTCAATGATGTGTTGGATCCCACCTCAAAGATTCGAATATCATCTCCCTTAAGCCATGCGGAGAAAATATTGATGAATCGGACAAATAAGCTAAAATTTCCTTCTCAAGCATTGGGTAAAATGAACTCTTCCATCAAATTTCAACACCCCTCCCCCATTGAGGAAATACGTAAGCTAAATTCGCAGGAATTGTTCAATCGACATCAATTAATCCTTTATTTGGTAACCCTTCTCCGGGATGTTAGAATGCACCTCAAACAACCCCAGACAGATCTTCTCTGCAACGGGGGTGAAAATAATAAAGAAAATAGAGAAATTAGCGAAATTAGCGAAATTAGCGAAATTAGCGAAATAAGAGAATTTCTTGATGTTGTGAATGGGATGATTCGGGATTATCTTGATGATGTGTACCTAAAATCTAAAGGTTTGACCATCGATGATAAAGCTGAAACCCAAGGAGGTTTATTTCATTGGATCGGGGAATTTCCTGAAATTTTTACCATTCCCACACCGGAATATGCAACCCTTCTTCCACAACCAGCCCCCGATGGTTTCCATCTCATCTTGGGCAATCCACCCTACGGAAATTTGCTCCAACCTTATGAAAAGAGCACCCTTGGGGACACTTTGGGCATCTTAAATGAAATTTCCAGTTTATTTCTCGAACGGGCTATAGAATTAACAGCCATTCGGGGGTCTTTTGGGTTTTTAACTTCCTATACGATTACGTTTAACAAACAACTCTCTCGACTACGGCACGAATTGCTGCGGAAATTCATTCAGACTCGATTGGCAACCTTCGATCGGGATAGGTGTCGGATGTTTGAGAATATGACCCAATCCGTGTCGATTCTCCAATGTTCTGAAAAAAAACCACGATCATGTAATCAACCCGGGATTCTAATAACCACCCAGATCTACAGGGAACTTCCCCCCTTGGATAAATTGGAATATCAAAAGGCAAATTTCTATTTACTCGGCAAGTCTATCGGAACCTCCGCCTCCCAAAACCATCGTATACCAAAAATCGGCATTCCGGCCATGACCCAATTTCTTAATCGGATGGCCAATCATTATGAAAAATCCCAACACCAGGTTGGAGATTTAATCAAGTCCCCCACAATAATTTCTTCAAAAACCCAAAGTACAGCAATTACTGGCAAATATCCTGATCCCTTCGGAGGAATCTGGATTAGAATTTCGGGAAATTATTGGTATAATGCATGGAATCGCCCCCCGTACTACGGCACACAAATAGCCTATCTGCCCTTAAATTCCCCCGATCGTACCATTCATTCTTTTCTTCTCGGATTAATCAATTCTTCGCTGTACTATGTATGGTTTCGGATTTACAGCGATGGTCGGCATATGAATAGTGATATTCTGCGGGGAATTCCGCTTCCATATCCGCTTCCATATCCGCTTCCACATCCGCTTCATCTATCTTTTTCAGATACCTTAACAAAATTTGGTCAATTGCTGAACGTTTATACCGCTAAACTCATGGAAGAACTATTCGATCATTTTGATTCCGACCGAAACCGATTCCGAACTTCGGAAATCAAGGCGCTTTTGGACATCGGTGACCATATATATGGCATAATTTTTGATCTTTCACAGGAGGATATTGCATTTATTCAACATTTTGAACCCACTATTCGGGGAGGCTGCAAAATTACACCCGCCCTTAGTAAAAAACTACATGAACTGATTATTCGGGGAGATTTTAGTTCCCCAACCTCTAAGGATCTGCTTACTTTCCAAACGTTGATGGATCAAATTATTTAGAACCTCAACTTAGATTAGAGTACCCGATGCCAATTATTCTCCGCCCGAAACATTATTTGCTATTCTTGATGGGACTGCTTCTTGCCGCTGGGATTTTCTACGTTAATTACGTAATCTTCTATGGAAACCCACTGGGAAGGTGTGTGTATCTATCTGTATTTACATTCTTGTTTTGGTGGCTGTGTTGGTCCCTTTATTTCGAAATTAGAGATTTTTGGCAATTCAGGTGGTACGGTCCCCACGTAGATCTGGTAGAAGTGTCAATCACACCCATCGAAATTCCTTTAAACCCTACAAATCCTGAAATTATGCCAAAAAATAAACCTACCCAATTAGGGGGCGAACTTGTTCATCATAATTCCACCCTATCCGATGCCCCTGTGATTATATTTATTCATGGTTTTTCCGATGATTCGGAATACATTCGGCATTTTTCCATTCCCTTGGCCCATGCAGGATTTGATGTAGTTGCATACGATAACCGCGGAACCAAAAAATCCCGCCGAGCAGGATCCAGCTCCCAATTTATTGAGATAACGGATGATCTGGAATATGTTATTCGGTATGTGAAAAATCAAAACAATCTAAAAAATCGACCACTTTTTCTGGTGGGAATTTCACTGGGGGCAATTGCTGCCATTAAACAAGGAATTAAGTATCCCAAAGAGGAAGTGCAGAAAATTGTAGGAATCGCCTCTATGGGCAATTACAAGAATTCAATTCCGTTCTCCCCCGTTCCCTTTATGAAAAACTGGTGGTTTTGGTTACGATACACCTTTTTTGGAGTCCCGATTAACCCACCGAAGGAGAAGAATATCCAATTATCCCCCTCCCTGCTATTACAAAAAGAGTTTAGCCTTGAATCAAATGATGCATCTTGGAAAAAATCCTTGCAGGGAAGAATTTTGTTAATCCATTCCCGAAATGATCAGGTAATCGACATTCAGCACTTTTGGGAAAATTTATCGATTTTGGAATTGCCGTTGTCGAATTGGCTTATAACTCAAAAAGGTGGACATAATTTTCTCAGGTATGAGCCAATAGTATTGGGAAAAATAATAAATCACCTGAAATCCAATTAATTAAAGAGTTAGAGAATTAGAGGTAAAAGGAATTCGAGAATAAAGGAATTGAAGAATTAATCATCTTCTTTAGCTAATTCTTCATTTTGTTGCTGTAGTACAAACTCGGGGGGGATTATTGTGACTTCACGGGCTTCCACGCTTCCCTCTTTCATCCCCGAAACAACTTCAAATTTCACACGGAGATCGGGCAGAAGAGTTCTAAACCCTTCCATTTTTACGTGTGAGTAATGGACAAATATCTCGTGGTTCTCTTCGCCCTCGGGAATAGAATCCCGCAAGATAAAACCAAAACCTAACCTCGGATCGAACCACTTAACTGTTCCCTTTTCCATTATATCTCAACCATGTCAATCAAAAGAATTTCCAGAAAGATTTCAAGATCTCCTTCCTATTGAAATACAAATTCTGGTTATAAAAATCTTTTTCGATTAAGATTAGTCAGAAGTTTTTTTTACATCGAAATAGAGTAAGGTACTATGGAACTTGATCCCAAAATTGAAGAAAGTGATCCCAAGGTTGTAGAAAGTGATCCTAAGGTTGTAGAAAGTGATCCCCAAGTTGAAGAATTGAAGCGGCTTGCTCAAGAAAAGGGAACAGTGCAGAATATTCCCAAAAATGGGGAGGAAATACTAATAGTTAAAGAGGAACACATGGAAAATTATCTAAATTATTCAATCGGTGCAGGAAATGCCATAGTAATTAATCCACGGTACTTCGAGGTTAAGGGCAAAATTTATTCTGACACTTTGAAGCAGTTCTCGGATAACGTTCTCCGAATTGAGCCAAAACAGATAAAAGAAACAAAAGGAGTGAATTATATCTGCAGTGTTTTCAAACCCGGATTAGTGCGGGCGATTGATGAAGCAAGTTGGCAAAATAACTTTGAAAATATCGGTGATTTAATCCTGGTTCTTGAGAATTTGGGGAAAGGTTCCTTACAATCTATGTTCGATGATTTAAAGACAGATTAGAAGGCCATTCATGATTTTTATCTTTTCTTTAGCGTTTTTTTAAGATTTTGCTATTTTGAATTGATTATTGGGAGTAATTAATAGCGTTCCTTCCTGCAATTTGACCACACTACCACCATTTTTCAAGCAATATCGCTTAATTTTCTGCAATTGGACATGCAATGTGGTAGAACCGGGAGATTCTCTGTTTGCAATCTTAGCCAATGGCCGGAGGTTCACGACCATAATGTGACCATCGAGTAAGTTATGCTGGAGCAATGGGTAATCCCGGGAGCTATTTAAGGTAATTTGTTTGATATAAAGTTCTTTTGCTAATTGGTGAGACGAAGTTTCTTCTTCTTTTGATTTGCGATTAAATATTCCCATGATTCTCAAATTTACACAAGAACGATAATTCCCCAAAAAGGTGGTTAAGATCATCATATTATGTCGATCTGATGATTTTATCTTATGAAATTAGTGGAGATACTCTTTGATTCCAATCGATAATTTTATGGATTACTTTTAAATAAATATGATTCCCTTATTGTAATCAGATATGATAAAAATTAACAAAAACGGAGAAAAATTAAATTTGGCTGTTGAATTATATCAAAAGGGTGATACTCTTGAAAAAGCAGCAGAACGAGCAGATGTCCCCTTGTTGGATTTGATAGATATTCTACACGTTCGAGGAATATCATCAAAATTTAATTTAGAAGAAGAGAAATTACTACTTTCAAATGCTCTAAGACAGAACTATCCAGAAATTAGTAAAAAAATTCTCGAATTGTAAGTTATTCCTTTGCAGAAGGTGCATCGGCAGTATCGGATACATCGGAAGATTCGATAGGACTGGGAATATCAGCGGGATTAGATACATCGATTGTAGCGGTTGAAATAATAGAACTTCCCCTATCCAGTCCCTGGGACGAATCAAATTGGATAGCGCGGTGCTCAATACTGGCGAGAAACTCCGGCAAATCCAAGTGATATCCCAAATTTGGATGCAGGGAAACCCTCGACTTGTCCACAATTATATATTGCATACGGGCCAACTCCTCCAAATCCCCATCAATGCTTTGCTTTTTGCGCACTTGGAGAATCTGGTTTTTATCCACGGGCCCTTGGGACAACATAACCAGGGTTATGATAACCATCAAAGTCGCCCCCAATCGGGTTTTATTGAAAAAGGGATTGGATTTAGTAATTTGAAGAATCTCTGCGGGTTTCGCTAAATACCAACGACTATTCAAGGGATTAATTTTAACTTCTAATCCAAACACCTTTATTTGTTTACTATATTCATCCAATATTTGAGTCAGTCGCAACCTAGCATATTTTCCACGAAATCCGAGTACTTCCAATAATTTTTTTTCAGTACACCCGATTTCTGACTTAATTTCAGCGGAGTCTAGGTCTGAGTAGTGCGCTTGACTTAGAAGATGCGTGATTAGTGAAAATTCATTCATGTTTGGTGATCCCCTCCCGGGTGAAATAATTTGGTAGACGAATCATAATACAAAGATCCTTCTTGGGCTAGATGGAGAATATAGGAAAAGTGGCGAAAATATTCTTCTGCATTCGTATAAGTGGAAAGAAGAACAGTAAAGGTCTGCGGGAGCAGGGGGAGCAAGGAAGATAAAAATATTTCGAGCTCTTTTTGGATGGAAAGCTGGGTAACCTCGAGTTCAGTAAACTCTTTACGAGCGCCCGTATCAATAATTCCGGAGGATTTTTTAACCATCCGTATTGGTTTATTCGAGACTAAGGATGAATAACTGGTTTGAAGAAATTCAGAGGATATTGTTGCCAATTGAATGGGGGATTCCCAATGATTAATCAAAACATGATAATATTCCTCATCGGAGGAAATTCCTGTTAAATAGGCAAGAATTAATTCTTTCTGGGATAGAAATAAAATGAAATTCCGGATTTCCTCAATCTTCAATCCCAGAATAGAGGTTCCACTCTGCATAGCTGATAACCCTGTAAGTATTTCTTCGGGGGAGAGATTTTCTGTTATTTGCTGAAATATTGGTATCAAATCGATATCAAGCAGTGAGATATGACCTTGTTCAACCTGGGATTGGATCCGGGCCATTTTTTCTAAAACCGTGGAAAGATCACTGGGATTTTCGGTCATCCTTTCATTCACTTTTCGAATAAATTTTAAAATATACGGGAATATTGGACAAAGGAAGGGCCAAATTTACCATTTCGACTAACGCCAATAACTCTATTTGCGGATTTCAATAAAGCCATGTTTTTACTCGGCATCAGGAGAATAAATTGAATTCCCGTGGCAGCCAATTTATGAATAAGGCGAGCAATGGTTTGGGCATTTCGTTCATCCAGGAACATATCACATTCATCATAAATGTTGACGGCCGAAGGATTTAGGTAATTTAACGAAAGCATCAGACATATCCCCACCATAGATCTTTGACCACCACTCACAGCCGCCAAGGGATATTTCACGATTTCGGTCCCAATTGTTGTTGTGGTCATTATAGAGAGAGAAAGAGTCTCAATTTCTCCCTGAAGCGAAAGGTTGACTTGAAAATTTTGGCCCGCGAAGGAGAGTTTTTCATTTATGGAGGTTTGCAGGTATGTAATTTTTTGGTTAAAGGTGGTATAGAAATTTTTTTCGAGCTGATTTTGGGCTTTGGCTGCTTCGGTTATTTCCCTTTTAATTATTTGCCGTTTTTCAGTAATCCGCTCCATTAAATTTTCAATTTTCTCTTTTTCAAATAATACTGAATCGTCAACATGAATTTGGTTGATTTGATTGGATAATGAAATTATATCTTTCTCGATTTCTGGGATAGGACGAACCACGCCGTCCCATTGATTATCTTGTATTGCTTTCTTAATTGCATCCAGTTTCTGATTTTCCGCAGCGAGATTATCCCGAATATTATTAATTTGGGATTCTAGTTGGATTTTATTGTAAAGAGTACCGTCCTTTTGGCTATGAAGATCCTTAAATTCCTGAGTAATATTAGATAATGTTTGCTTATCATTTTTCTCAGAATCCTCCATATTCCTGATTTGTTTAGTTAGCTGCATGCTTTCTTGGAATAATTGATAGAAAGCACTATCTTGAGATTGTAAATTCGTGTGAAGCTCAGTTTTCTGTTTTGTATAAGTGGAAATTTCAAGGTCGAGTTCCTTATCCCGTAATTTTAATGTTTCTAGGGCCATTTGCATTTCCTTTCCACTTTGAGTATATTCCTCAAGTGTTTTGTTGTGTAGGGATATCAATTCGGGGATTTCATCCAAACGTGATTGACTGGAGACCAATGCATCGGGTAATTGGGTTTTAAGTTCTGCGATTAGGGTGTTCTTTTTATCTATTTCTTGTTGTTTCATGTTTATTTTTGCAAAATAATCCTTTCGTTTCTTCACAGCGTTATTTTTTAAGGTTGTTTTGATCTCCATCCGTTTGTATTCATGGAGTAATTGATCGACGTCCTTAAGACGCTCCTCCAATATCGCCAGTTTGCGCCCTTCTTCCTTGAAATCTTTAATTCGGCGGTTATAATTACTTCTATTTTGTTCAGAGAGATTAGATAGTTCACTTAATTTCTGTTTGGCTTGTGCAACGCTGTAAAATCCAAATTTATTAGATTTTCGCAGTTGAGGTCGGGCTTCCAGAACAAGTTTCTTTGGACGGATTTGATCTCCATCCAATGTAACAATCCAATTTTTATAGCGATACTGCTCTATATATTTATCTCCGGTCAAATGATCTTTTACAACCAAAGTTTTCCCCGCAACTGTGTGGATGACTTTGAGGATGGCGGGATCGAAAAAAATGGGTGTGATCTTATTCACCAGATATCCAAAAATTCCATCTTTGCCTTGATTTGGCATGGGAGGTAATGGATCAACTGGAGTTTTTCGTTCTTTATAGATGGTGCAATTCACACCATACTTCTTGACAAGATTTGTCAGCAGTAAAAAACTTTCGCTATCTCGGGCGATGAAGCTAAAAAGAACTCGAAAACCAAAAATTGACTCAACTGCCAGTCGGTAAATATCTTCATAGGTGATATAATCAATCAAAGGACCAATACAGTTTAACTTACGATCTTTAATTTCATCCATGAGAACTTGGATTTGCCTTGGTTTGGGAACGCTTTTATCCAATACAGTAGATTGTATTTTATCCATCGATTGAAGTAATTCCTCATAATTTCTTTGAATATCGCTAAGATCTTGATTGATCAAATCCTTTTGATTGGATATATTCTGATGTTCTTGTCGCATTAATGTAGGAAGATTTTCTGTGGGATCATTCAAAAACCACTGAAATTTCTGGAGTTTAATCTTAATTTTCTTGATTTCTTGGATTTTTTGGGCAATCTCTTTCTCAAAATTCTGGTGGGTTGATTCATACTCTTCCAATTGATCGTTTAAAGAGCTTATTATCTGTTGTTCTGCTTCATATTGAAATAGAATCTTTTGATGGGTTTGAAGGGCGGTGCGAAGCTCCCGTTCCTCAATTACCAAGTTTTGAACTAATTGAGACAAGGTATTAGATTTTTCTTCCAATTTCTGTCGTTTAGTTTGGGTTAAAACGAGGTCTGGGGCAAGCTGCTTTTTTTCTTGGGAAAGGGATTTGATCTGGGCTTCCAAATTTTGAATTTTTTCAGCAATTTTTTTCTTTTCATCGGTCCATTCTGCAATTCTTGCATTGATCTGTGTCAATTGAGCCTTAATTTCAGATCGTGCCTCAATTTTCTGCTGGAGCGCGGTCTCCAGTATGATCTTTTCCGATTCTTTTTGATCGATCTGTTTTTCAATTTCAGTAAGTTGAGATTGAATTGCTTGAAACTCAACGGTCAAACGTTGTATTTCTTGCTCTAATTGGGTAATATAAGAAATAATTTCATTTTTTCGGGCAATGGTTAATTCTAAATTGAGTTTTTCGAGAAATGTTTCGAGTTCACGCTTTTTCTTCAGTTGTTGGATTTTTGGTTCAAGTTCAGTTAATTGAAAATTCAGGTGATCTTTTTGGGATACTAGAACTTGCTCCTCTTTTTGGAGATCTATGATTCTATGATGAATTTGAACAATTTGTTGGCGAATATCATTCAGACCAATGCCCTTTTCCACGAATTCACATAAAATATTGCCTTTAAAATCCTTAATTGTATCGATATTTCCCTGAGACATAAAAGAAAATAGATTGTTAGGATCAATTTGGATCGTTTCGGTGAATTGCTTAATAACTTTGACCGATACCGGTGACAATTTTTTATCTTCGGGGCCTTTAAACAAGAATTTGGGAGTGGAATTGGCTTGAACCGTGCGTTGGATTATGTATTCGTCATTATTATAAATAATATGAACTTGAACAATGGCTTCTCTGGTCCCTGTTCGAATAAAATCAGCCCATTTTCCATACCTTCCATCGTAATCATTTGATCCTAGGACAAATTTTAAAGCTTGGTAAATCGTGCTCTTTCCCGCCCCGTTAGGTCCAATAATTATTGAGAAATACGGGTCAAACTCTACCTCATCATTTTCGAAGGAGAGAAAATCCTTGATAATTATTTTCTGAATAAGAGTCCGTTGTACATCTCCCATAAGTGATTTTTGGGAAGGGTCCTCTGGAACCGTATCGAGTTGGTTTCCAAGAGGTGATGGTACTGGAACAGACACTTCATCAGATTTTGACAATGATTTCACCGGATTTTTCTTTTTTCGAAGGGCTTATTTTGAGAGATTATAATATGTGAGATTATTATTTGAGAGATTTTAATTGATTTACCCTTATTTGGGCATTTTGTAGTTTATGAAGGGCAGTTTCAGGGGGATCCTTTAATAAAAATGGATAATCACCCAGTAGCGACAATTCTTCCTTCTGGAGCAAAATTCCCTTTTGAAGTTTATCTAAGATAAGGGTTAACCCATTATAGTGATGGGTGGCGGCTTCCTGATACAACTGTTGGGCAAAATTTGAATTGGTAGATGATGAACTACCCTTAGATGAAGTAGGAAGAACCTGTCCGAGGGTGTTTGAAAGTACATTTTGTTTTTCGACGGAGGTTTTGTTACCCATATTAGAAAGAGGTTCGGATCTATATGAGAAAGTTCCGGCGACCAATAGATCCAAAACAAATTCGGTTGTAATCGCTGGACCTTCCCCCTTTCGATTGAGAAAGGAGTTTTCGATGAAGAAATATTGTTGGCAGGCTTGGTAGAAAACTTGAATTTCATGAAAATTCCAACCCTCCAATTGGCGTGCAATGTGTTCAAAATCTATGGTATTCTTGGGAATAAGGGAAGGTAATGCAGCGAGGAAATGGGTGCGATTTTCTTGAGAAGGTGAAGAAAATTGGAAACAGAAATCGATTTCCGATGTGAGATGGACAAGATCGAATACCAAGGAATCCCACATCACCAACCCCACAGCGGGATAATTTTTCATTCGTAAATCATGAATCATCCGGCTTATCCTTTGCTCAACAATTTTACTGTCTATCATCTGGGAGTTATTAATTTGAAATACAAAAATTCCTGGAAGATGGAGCGGATTTTTAATATGATTGGCTAAAGATTCGTCAAAATCTATTTGGGAATTTGTTGAAGTATCCTTTGCAGTGATGGAAACATCCAATATCGATAGGTGAAATTTATGAATATGGGAATATAGGGAAAGAAAATCAAATAATCCATGACCGAGAGGAGCAATTACAAGGGCCTTTTTATGCAAGGGAAAGGGTAAGGACTCTTGAGATACTTGCTCTGTTTTTGATGTTCCCTCTGCTTCACTCGAAGGATCCTTTAGATCATCTGGATCTTTGAGATCGAGATCTTTTTGGGGTAACCCAAAGGATTGGGTACAAAAATTAAGATATTTGAATAGCGGCTCATATTCAGGAAAATAATGATTAACTGTAGAAATTCCAGGGAGAAATGGCTCATAGCGTGGCCTGGCTGTAAAATTAAGAAGAAAAGGTTCAGAAAGATTATGCACTTCACCTATTGGGACAACTTTTTTTGGTGTTTTACTAGGAAAAGGTCGAAAAACCTCAGAAGAAATTTTGGAAGGAGATTCTGATTCTTGGGACAGAACTATCTTAGTAGGACTGTTTGCATCTTGAGATTTTGGCGCATTATCACTTTTTGTCGATGATTTCGGGGTTTGTTCGTCCAAGTCTAAATTCCTCTAACTATATTGATCAGATGTTAAATTTAAAGTTATGGTAAATATAAAGTGCTCTATTTTCACATAAATAACGTATCGGGATGATAAATTAATGGATTTTCGAGTCCAATTTGGCGAAATAAAATAAATCAAGGTTGGGAAATTAATTCAATAGAGCGACCGTAAATTTTCACCAAATTTCGAAGCCATTGGGCTTTTTCTTCAGTTAATGCCCCAAAATCCATTTTATATTGCCAATTTCCAGAAGTTGTACTGGGAACATTCATTCTTGCTTCACTTCCTTCTCCTAGAACATCTTGAAACGGAATAATCGCGACTACTGCCACGGTCTGGTACAATAAATGCACCATATCAACCACGATATTGCCACCATCACGATTGAGATATTGGTTTGCATACTTGATCTCCGATTTCGTTGCATGGTTTTGCCACCACCCCAAACACGTATCATTATCATGGGTGCCAGTATAGGCAACAGTCGCAGGGGCTATGTTATGGGGAAGATGTGGATTAGTAGCATCGTCAGTGAAGGCAAATTGCAGGACTTTCATTCCGGGAAACTGGAAATGATGACGTAAAGCATCAACTTTGGGAGTAATGACCCCTAAATCTTCAGCAATGATGGGGAGATCTCCTAAGGCTTTTTGAACAGCGGTAAAAAGATCTTTCCCGGGCGCCTTTACCCATTTTCCGGTAATTGCCGTCTCGGCTTCTGCGGGGATCTCCCAATAGGCTTGGAATCCTCTAAAATGATCAATTCTAATCCAATCACAGAGTTGAAAAATTTGCCTAAACCGCTGAATAAACCACTTGAATTGCTGGGCAGCCATTTCTTTCCACTTGTAGAGCGGATTGCCCCACAATTGTCCCGTCTTGGAAAAATAATCAGGAGGTACCCCGGCCTGTAAAGTCAACTGCCCGGTAGAATCCACAGTAAATAACTCGCGGTCCATCCAGACGTCCACAGAATCGTGAGCTACAAAAATCGGCATATCCCCTATGATTTCAACACCGTGGGCATTTGCATAGGCTTTTAACTCTCGCCACTGACAATAAAAAATCCATTGAATAAACTTGTAATATTCCAACTCTTCAGCATGACTGTCTTTCCACTTATCCAAGGCTTTTGGATCGCGCATTACATAAGGTTTAGGCCATTCAACCCACGCTTTCATGTCATGGGCTGCCTTTAAGGAGTAAAAGAGGACAAATTCTTCCAACCAAGTTGCTTCCTTTTTACAAAATTCACCAAATTCCTTCTCTAAAGAAGCAAATTCTGAAGAATTTTTATGGAATTTTTCGAAAGCAGCCGTGAAAATTGATTCTTTTAATTGGATAACACGGGAATACTCCACACTGGATCTTTGAGTCCATTGCTTCACCGAAGAATCCTTGGATGGAACCATCGTTGTGTCCAATAGGCCTAAAACTTCACTTTTTGTGAGCAATCCAAGTTGAATTAATCCGTCTGGAGAAATTAAGAGGGGATTTCCGGCAAATGCCGATAAAGTTTGGTAAGGAGAGTCAGCGTATCCAGTGGGTCCAAGAGGAAGCATCTGCCAATATCTTTGCCCCGCATTTTCTAAAAATTGAACAAATTTAACAGCGCTTGGGCCAAAATCACCGATTCCGTAAGGTGTATTGAGTGAGGTGGGATGTAATAAAATCCCCGCAGAACGCATAAAAGAAGTGGAAGCGGAAGATGCAATATTCATGCTATTTGAAACAAGGTAGGAAGTGATTAAAAAAGTTTCTCCACGATAAAAAAATTGAAAAATGAGAATCAGAAAAAAAATTAAAACCATTTGTGAAGAAAAAAGATTTCAATTTATTTGTGGAGTAAGGCGCTCACATCCGAGAGAGCTTTCTCAACCTTCTGCATCTCGCTTACCTCATCCATGGATGAAAACAATTCCAAGGCATCGGTGTACATCCGTTCCGCTGCTTCAAAATCACGTTTAGATTGGAATATTTCGCCCATTTTCAACAAGCAACTTGGTGTGAAATACTCATAGGGAGCCAGTTCCACAGCCATTTCGTAGGATTTCAGGGCATAATCGATGTAGATAGGATCGTCCTCCACCAAAATCATGAATACTTCCCCTTGATCGAAGAACTGCTTGCCGTCGGGAGTATACTGCTTAGCATAGAAGAGAAATTGTTTTTTAATCAAGGGATTGGTTTCCTCAAAATGCTTCTTAAAACTGATTAAGGAATCAATCCGGTCAATGGTTTCCAAGATCTCATTGTTATAGTTGGCATAATAGGCTTGTGCCAGCAGTGTCTTGATAATTTCCAGACTTTTATTATTCGTTGGATCCTCCCCTTCGTATGTGGCAAACAGAAATACGGGAAGTAAATCTTGGATTGCATCAGAAATTTCATTCATCACGCTATTGGGAATACCCTTCAATTGAAGCGCCTCAATGAGAATAATAATGATGTTTCCAATGGTATATTCCTTCTTTTTAGAGGCCTGTAACCAAGAGATTTGATTGAGAAATGCTTTATTCTCAATTCGTCGAATGGCTTTACCGGATTTGATCATCCCATTGCCAATCATCCCCAAAGCCCGGGCAATTACATCCTTGGCAAAGGGGTTTGTATCACCCATTAATGTGGCTTGTAAACAGATAATAATCTCATTTGAGGGGTGCGCGCTTCCAATGACCCCTAAACTTTCGGCATATAGTTCCACTTCGCTGGTGAATTTGTCAGATTCTTTATCGATATCGAAATAACGCTGGATTAATTCAGGAGTTATCTCATTGGGTTTCTGGATGCCGATTTTGCCTAAGGCAAAGATGGCTTCTTGCCGAACCTGGGGATCTTCATCATCCAGCCTGCGAAACACCATCTTCTCATCAATTTCAGGCCGATCAACGGAAACCATACCCAAGGTATAGACTGCCTTATCCCGAATGCTGGCATCATGGTGGACCGAGAGATCGTATAATAAATCCAAGCTAACACTCATATGCTCTTCCCGATCCGATAATGCAATGACGTTCAAACAATCCCGAACGAGTTCCATATTGTCACCTGTTAGATGGGGCTCCAACAATGGATAAATATCTACGTCATCGTACAAAGGAGCGATCATTTTCAGGGCTTCCGAAGCATTCTCCGCCACCTTGGAATCCGCTGAGGTTAAGGCTTTGGTATAGTAATCCAAAATTGAAATTTGCTGGTCGTCGATCAGGGGTTTATATCCCTTATGCATAATGAGAAACTCTGCAACACTCTCCGCGCACATCTGCACTACATCAATATCCGTATCATGCAAGGACATTACCATCAAATCCACCAAAATGGCTTCCTTGGCAGAATCTGGTCCCTTCAAGATATAATTTCCGACCGCATCGACAGCCACATAGCGGATAAAGGCCCGTTTTTCATCCTTAAGAAAAGTGCGAATCTTAACCAGGGGAAACTTATCGATATTGTAGTATACCATGTAAGATAGGACAACGATGGTATTCTGGATAATATAATCAATTATATCCTGGTCATCACCTTCGGAATAATCCAAAAAGGGAGTGATTTTTTCGATCGTAAGATCATCGGCAATTTTGGCGCTCATTTGAACCAAGGCTTCGAAGGCCGAATCAATGGCTTCAGGATTATCGTATTCTTCCTGCAAAGCAAAATCTTTGGGGATAAAGAAATAGTAAGGGGAAACTGGGTTAAGCTCCTGCCACCGGGTGGTCTTTACATCATTATTTTGGAGAAAAGGATACTTGTCCTCTCTTCTCTTTCCCCAGAGATCAGCGTAATATACCTTTTTCTCTTTGGGTGGTTTTTCCCATTTCACATATATTGCAATGGCAACGCCCTG
>JABCSI010000295.1 GCA_018238965.1 Promethearchaeota archaeon | reverse complement strand
CATAAAAACCGCATCCATCGCAACCGCCACTTCTGGAATTACTTATGCTCTGCATTCTCCCACGTGGATCGCTTCAATGAATCCTTTAATCTGGATACCACCGTTGAAGAAAAGTTTCAATGGCTCGTTGGGATGCTGCAAAGCCTCCATGAACATGTAAGCCAAGAGCAGGAATTTGATATTATTTCCGGCTGTGCTCACATTTTTCCCGATGAATTGGTTGCGGAAATGAGAAATGCCTTTGATACTGCCCGTAATTCAGGGTGTGATCTTCTCGAAGCTGTTGATCGCACTCTTGAGTTCATGGACCGGAGTCCGGGATGGGGAAAAATGCCGATTCGTGAGGGAATGATAATGTACACCACTAAAAATCCCCGTGATCCAGCTGCTTTCGCTAAGGCCACAACCCGTAAAGAAAAATTGGAATCCTATTGCTTCTGTCCCATGATTCGCAATTTTCTCGATCAAGAAATTCCCGAATCATTTTGCTACTGCGGCGCCGGATGGGTTAGGAAGCAATGGGAAGGCGTATTTCAAGAGCGTATAAAGATTGAATTGGTGAAATCTCTACCCAAGGGAAATGACGAGTGCCAATTTGCAATTCATATTCCAGGGAAGATATAGTCGAGAAGATTTTTCTTTTTCAACAAGAAAATAAGAAAAAAGAAGAAGGGATCACTAAGTTTACATTGAAATTATAATCTGACGGGATATTTCGGTCATCGGTCTTCCTTAACGAGAAATCCTTGAAGCATTTCTATCATTCCAATGTTTAAGGATATTTGTCCCACAATTTCTAAGATTATCCCAATATTGCCAGCAATATTCCCAAATAGAAATAAAGCAATTCCAATAATAATGAAGATCATTCCAATCATGAAGAATCTTAATTGTTTTCGCACACGGACATCCTGAGCCTTTTTAACAAGAATGATGAATTTGATTAAAACATAAAAAGCAATTGCCAACCGATAAATCGAGACGTAAATCAATAAAATTGGTTTGGTATGGGTGTTTATTTCACCAATTGCATAGTTATCCTCATCTACAGTTGGAAACCAAATGAAATAACCAAGGATTGAAGATAAATATAATCCAAGGGTGATCAATAAATATTTTGGAGTCATTGCACTCTTTTCTGAGTATTCCAAGATAAATTCAGTCATCAGTAAACATGCTAAGCATAAATTGAGTAAGAAGTTGGTGGTGATCATAATGCGAATGACCCACACTGCACTATTCAAAATAAGATGGTAAAGCACAAACCCAAAAAAGCCCAAAGATGCGAATGTAAAGAAAAGAGCAAAGAATCGATTCAACCAATAATTGGGATTCTTCCTAATTCCAAGATACGCACTAGTGACACCTACTAATACTAAAAGAATGCCAAGAATAATTTTTATAATCGTTAGTGGTTCCATGCTTCATTTGAAGAGCGCCTCCCTAAAAATTTTCCCCATTGAAAATCTGGCAAACCGCCCATATCTTTATTATAGAAAAGCGCTAATTGGTTTTTATGATTACAACTTTTCCCTATACGTATTTTGCTTATTTGGATCTATTAGGCTTTTCGCAATTTGTGCTCACACTTGCGTCCCAAGAACAATCCAGTCGTGATCCTACCAGTAAGCAGCAAATTCTCCTCTATTATTACAATGTTTTGGAGCCACTGGTGAATGGCTCGATCTTTTCTGCAAAACGGGATTCCCAAGAATTGCCTCAAACAAATCCTCAAACCATTCCCCAAACCATGATTCCCTTCAATATCACTTCTTCATCCCTAAATTCCTTGATTGTCTCCGATAGTATATTTCTCTGGACCGATGACCAAAGTTTAGGCAGTCTTTTAACTTTAATCGATGCTGTAAAACATATCATCCGAACTAATTTTCTTTGGGATTTCGGATTTCCCTTACGGGGTGGAATATCGATGGGCTCAGTGACTTTTCAAAAAGTTGATTGGGATTCCCCCAAAATTAATTCCATCGCCACCATCGTAGGAGATGCATTAGTAAAAGCAGCCATGCTTGAAAAAATGCAGCAGTGGGCAGGGTGCATTGTCGATGATGATATTATAACTTTTCTCCAAGGCGCACATCCTGATTGGAATATCGTGGAAGAGTTAACACGCCGAAAAGCCATCATCCGCTATCCAGCGCCTATCAAAAAAGAAATACCGGGCAAACCTTATAATGTGGTCATGTGGCCCGAAACGATTCAAAATTCTATAGGGAGTGACTTTTATGAGATTCCTATCCGTTCGACATTTGAACGTAATGGGCCGATTTCGGATTCCACAATATTGAAAAAATTGAACAACACTTTGGAATTCGTCCGTTACATCGACTCGAATCCGCTATAATTGATCCGCCAATATCTGTTCCAGCAACTATTCCGTCAACTATTCCGTCAACTATTCCGTCAACTATTCCAGAAACTATTATATTCAACTTGCACCCAACTTAGGGTAATGGAAAATAGTTGGAAGAAATATATTGAAATCTTGCGGCCAGTGACGTGTTTTTTTGGGAGTTTAATAGTTTTCATAGGTGCTCTTCTCGCACTCGGATCTGAGAATTTTGGTGTCTTTCTTTCAATTCCATCGAATATTTTCAAATTGTTGGCTGCTATGGTTGTCTACTTCTTCGTTGTCGGTAGTGGTAATACAATTAACGATGTTGTTGACATTGAAATCGATAGAGTCAATCGTCCAAATCGAACAATTGTTCGCGGCGCCTTTACTGAGAAACAGGTGGTAATCTACTATATTTATCAAATTCTGGGAATACTATTTTTGGCATCGGCGGGGGCTTCCCTCAGTCCAAATCCTTCGCTAATTCCCGCTATGGTGGCGTTTTTCCTTATGGTCAGTTTTACCTATAGCTTGAAAATTAAATCTACCGGCCTCTTAGCGAATTTAATGGTTGCTTTTTCAGCTTCCTTAGGATTCCCCTTTGGTGCATTTTTTGTACTAGTTTTTAAAACGGTTGTCATTCTCCCACAAATCTGGTTAGTTTACGCCACAGCTTTCTTCTTTCTTCTTGGCAGGGAAATTGGAAAGGATTTAGAAGATATCGAAGGAGACCGTCAATTTGGTGTCAAAAGTATCGCATTGAAATGGGGAATTACCACTGCCAGAGTTTTTATCTTGGGAACGACGCTTTGTGTTTGTGTAATTTTTGTGCTGGCAATGATCTGGTATAATTTTAATGTTTTATTGATAATTTTCGGTAGTATTTCAATAATATTGCTCTTTATCGGAAACTGGGCATTTTGGAAAGATATAAAAGAAAAAAAGTGGCGGATATTGGGAAGTCGGGTCTTTTTGGTTGCCCAATTATTTGCCATTATCTCCCATTTATTGGCCGCTCTATTTTAAAAGAGATTAATTTTTTTTTTTAATTGTTTGTAAAATACCCGTAAATTTCTTTATCCGATATTTCTTTAATTTTAACGTATCCATAGCGCTCAAATTGGATTATATCGCCGATTGTGAGGGATTTCAGAGTAGGTTCTCCAAATCCTTGGGTTACAATACCATCCGGTTGGAGGACTCGCACGCGAATGCTATCTTTTTTGGGCACGACTTGAATCTTACGTGAATTGTGGGTCATTTTCTGGGAATGAAAATTAACTCGGATTGGGTTGCCCATTTCCTCAACTTGAACGTTAAACATGTCCTTGAAACGAACAATTTGGTCCTTATCCATCTGCGGGTAGAGAATTTTTCCTTTTTTGTTTTTGTATTCCGATAGATCCGCCTCAGTAATAAACACCTCACACGAACCATCCTTAATACCCAAGGGAATCTTACGACTGCCTTTCTTAGGAAATCCTGGATGTAATAGCGGTTTGGCCACAAATGAATCTTTTGGAATATTATTGATGATAACGGGTCGGGATTTTTCCACAAACCAGTATCGATTGGCATTCTCGTCAACCATCTTGGTGTTTTTGGAATAAATCCAATCCTTATCGAACTCAATACCACGATTGCTCATACCTAAATCCAGCAGCGCTTTTCGGACGGCATTGGGTTGAATTCCCCGAGCTGAAAGTGATTGTAAGCTCCAAGTTCTTGGATCGCTCCACCCCTCGTATTCACCACCGTGGACTTTCTGACGGGCTAGGGTTTTGCTCAGTTTAAAATCGCCGCTGAATTTCAGGCGTCCGTAGAGTCCAATGTGGGCGTGCTTCCAACCCTTAAGATCCCAGATGAATTTCTCCACTTCACCTTCCTTCCGCAGGTCAATACCCCGAACTATATGGGTAACCCCCAATAAATGATCATCCAATCCCCAACTCCACTCAAGTACTGGCCAGAGCCGCACCTTTGTTCCAATACGGGGATGGGGTGCATCGGAAATTCGCATGAGAATATGATCGCGCATGGCGGGGTCTTTTTGATCCATTCCCGTTTTTAACCGAACAACGGCGCCCTGCTCTTCAATCTGTCCATCCTTCATTTTCTCGTACATTTCTTGATGGTATTCAAGGGATTTGCTTCGACAGGGACAATCTTTACCCGGGCGTTTATATTTTTCACGAAAGTCATTTGCTTCACAGTTACATACATAGGCATCCCCTTTATCGATTAATTTTCCCGCTTCTTCTTGGTAGATCTCCACGCGATCACTCTTGTAGTGAACTTCGTGATATTTTACCCCCAGCCATTCCAAACCTTCGGGGATGAGATCGTACGCTTCGGGAATCACGTATTTTGCCTTCGGATCATCTATTTTTGATAGGGTGGTTCCGATCGTGTCATCGAACACCAATAGGAGTTTTCCATTGTAGCGTTTTACGTATTCATCATTGAGGACCACCATACGCGCATTACCGATATGCAATGCCCCTGAAGGATAGGGTGCCAATCGCATAACTACCTTGCCTTTCTCGGCGCCGGGTAGTTCTGGAAGTGTTTTTTCTTCCGCTTCATGTTTTTCTTCGGGATCCAAGGCGTGGGGATCAAGGGAAAGCACTTTTGCTGATTGTTCCTCAATCGTTAGGGCATTAATTTCTTCAATGATTTGGTACACGAGAGTTTTGAGC
>JABCSI010000294.1 GCA_018238965.1 Promethearchaeota archaeon | reverse complement strand
TTAGAAGTGTCTCTTTTAATTGCTCTAAATTCATAACCGATTTTTTAATTGTTTAGCCACTTTATCTTGAAAATCGGGATGGACAAATTTAAGAGTAGATTCGCCAATGAATTCCTCTTTTTCATAACCTAGAAGATTGCAGTGAGCCCGATTTACATATCGAAAATTGAATTGAGCATCATTGATTCCTACAGATTCATTCATCAACTCCATTATCTGTTGATTCAAATGCTCTAACTCATAAAATGCTAAATTGGATTCATCCAACGAATTCTTAGGTTTTTTGGACACTTTCGGTCACTTCTAAAAATACTGATATTATCAGTATTAAGCATAGTCCACCTAAAAAGTTCCGTTTTAGTTAAGTGACTGGGTATACGAATTTGGCTTCTGATTATTCGGTTTGGGAAATGCATGGGCAAAGAAACCCAACCATATTTAATAACAATGTTGTATAATGGAACATGATTACCGATTCATATACATTTTTGAAGAAAAGAAGAAATGAAAAATTGCAAAATTAATGAATCGAATTTTTATCATATTGAAGAAATTTAAAAGTGAATTGATAACATGCCAACTCCCGCTCCCCCTGCCCCCATCCTTTCAGAATTATTTCAGACACGAAAACCCTCGGATATACGGCTTGCCCAAATTGAATTTGCTAAGCGAAAAGATCAAGTGGAACCAATCAATGTTGCCATAGGAAATGTGAGCCTCCCAATGCACCCTGCAATGTTCGATCGGGTCAAAAATCTCGCCGGACCAGAAAGTCCCTTTAAAGACGGCGAATTAAAATATACGGCAACAGTGGGATTAAAAGAAACCAACCAAGCCTTTCTCAATATCATTGGATCAAGTGGATTTCAGACAAAGACTCTCCTTTCCCAAATTACGGATGGGGGGAGCCATGCCATGGAATTAGTAATTGTGGGAACTTGTGGGAATCCGGGTACTTCCGAAAAACCCCTTTTACTCATCGACGCTGCCTACACAAACTATAAATCAATGGCAAATCGAACGGGAAGAACCACTGTATCAATTACTCGAAAATTACACGAAAATGGAAAATTTTCACTCCCGGATTTCTCTGAAATTGAAAAAATTATCAAAGAATCATCTCCCGGAGCCATGGTTATTATCCCCTATGATAATCCAACAGGGGGATTCTTTGATTTGGAAATTATGACACGGCTCGCAAAATTATGCGTTCAATATAACCTTTGGATGATCAGCGATGAAGCTTACCGGGAATTATACTATTTGGATTCACCCGTTTCCAGTATCTGGGGGTTAACCGATGAACTAGTTCCTGGAATTGAAGGACGTCGAATTAGCATTGAAACCGCGAGTAAGGTGTGGAACGCTTGCGGTCTTCGCATTGGCGCTATCGTAACCGATAACGAAGAATTCCACCAAAAATGCGTTTTCGAGCAAACAGCTAATCTTTGTGCCCCTGCACTTGCACAATATGTATTTGGAGGTTTAGCCCATGTTTCTCACCCGGACCTCCAACTTTGGTATCAAAAACAGCGTGATTATTATCGGGAAATTGGAAAAACCCTACAGGAAGAAATTACCGAATGGATGCCGGGAATCATAGTATCCAGCCCCGATGCTTCGATTTATTCGGTGGTTGATGTGAGAAATGTGGCGGGTTCTGACTTTAATGCTTCCGATTTTGTGATGTATTGTACAACTAAAGGAAAAGAAACAATCGATGGGAAGGATTATACGCTTTTGGTGGCGCCCATGGGTGGTTTTTACAGTGTCGCCAATCAAGAAGAAAATCCAGGGCGAACCCAGATGCGAATTGCGTATGTAGAATCCCCTGAGAAAATGCGCCTAATTCCCGAATTGTTTGCGCGCCTCTTTGCTACGTATCAAGCATTAAAAAAGTAATCATATCTTCAACCCACCAATGGAACCAACATTACTCTCATGCTGAATTGGATGTAGATTGCCGGTCAAGAAATTTGCGATAATTATTCAGCTGCAAAATGATCTTAGGAATATTCAGCATATAGTTAATAACCGGAATACCCGCTTGAATCATGGTAATTTGAAAATTGTGGCGAATTGCATAAGCCTTTTCATCATCTTTATTCATACTGGGGTTACAAAATATGGGTTTATCCGTCTGTTGGGCAATTCGAGTGAGGGATTCAACTGTAGCTTTTTGAGCATCGGGGATCCTAAGAAGTTCGGATATTATCTCAAATCGTTCAGGTTCACGCACAAAGACCACAATATCGACATTGGGGTCCTTTAAAACAAGCAGAAACGCTTTCTCAAATAAACGGGGATCATACCCCATTTCCCCGAGATCTATTGGATTCTTAAAATTTGTATTTACGCTCGGAAGGAGCTGGGAAAGCCCTTCAATGGTTGAATCGTCGAAATCCGGAATAATTAATCCTTGCTTTTGAAAAGTATCAGTGAATTCAACACCAATCCCACCTCCTGCCACGAGAATCGCAACACGTAAACCTTTTGGTAATTTTGGTCGAACATATGCCACCTGAACCAGATCTTGAAAAAGTTCAAAATGATCTGCCAACAATATTCCGGATTGCTTGCACATTGCTTGCCATACATCATAACTCCCCGCCATCCCCCCTGTGTGGGAAGCAGTTGCTTTACTACCGCGTTCAGATTGGCCTCCTTTCCACAATACAATGGGTTTTTTCGGAGTTATTTGTTTTGCCAAATCCATAAATTCTCTTCCGTTTGGAATAGATTCGAGATAAAGAGCAATTGTTTTAGTGAGAGAGTCGTTATAAAAGTGTGATAATAATTCAGTTATTGAAATCCCATAAGCGTTACCTATTGAGACCACATTATGAAAGCCAATTCCCAAAGGTCCCAGACACATGTATAATCGCGCCATAGTTCCCCCTGATTGAGCCACCCATGATAGATTTCCCTCGTAAAGCACCCAATTAGGATAAATATTTAACTTAGCATAAGGATTTAGGACCCCTAAACCGTTTGGGCCGATCACACGGGTATCTATTTTAGCAATAACTGCCCGTAATTCATTTTCCAATTCCATATTACCTGACTCACCAAATCCAGAAGTGTATACTACCGCAAACTTAACTTGGTTATTACATTCCAGTAAAACTTTTGGGACTATTTTTGCCGAGACAGCAATTATCGCTAAGTCGATGGGTTTGGGAATTTTTATGTCAGAGATTGAGGAATAAACAGGCTCGCCAAAGAGCTCTGATACTCTGGGATTTACCAAGAAAACTTTCCCCTCATGAGGGATATACCCGGAAGATTTCAAGGCAAAATAATATTTACTACCACCTATCAGATTCTTTGATGCTCCAATAATGGCGATTGATTTCGGATAAAAGAGTGATTTGAAATTAGGGTTCAGAAGGGTAAGGGAAGAACTGGAATCCATTTTGATCGTTTGGGATTCTTTGTATATAATTGTAAGTAAATTCTATTTTGGAATTCCAAATATGAGTGTATTTTTTTCATTTTGCAACTTCTCCTTATAAAGAAATAAGTCATATCCCTAATTTGATTATCTTTGGAAATATGAGAATTATTTGAGGTGTAATATCTTAGTAGGATGTGAACCAAATTTCAAAAAACTTCTTTTCGGAGAGTCAGATCGAGTCGACCAAACTCACCAAATTAAATCTTAATATCCAAGGAATGACTTGTGCCAATTGTTCCTTGAAAATTAATAAAAAATTGGATAGTTTGAAAGGCGTACATCGGGTGGATGTGGTCCTTCCAACAGAAAGTGCCACACTATTCTTCGATGATCAAGAACTATCTATAGATTCGATTCTCGGAGCAGTTAGGGATGTGGGATATTCCGCTTCCCTATCTAAGATTTCCATCGAACTGAACCCTCATGTTCCAGAACACAAACTTGAGGAAATAAAAAAATTTCTTTTACAAAAACAAGGAGTGATATCTGTTGGAGTAAAGGAAGAAGAAGGTAGAGAAGAACTCCGAGTTTTATTCAATTCGGGAGAAATTTCAGAGACTCAATTGATGAAGGCTTTCTTTTCAGAGGGATATAAAGGAAGAAAATCTACGGGTATTCTTGAGCAAGAAAGAGAAAATTTCGATCTTGAAAAAAAGAAAATGAGACGTCTTCTCTTTATCAGTATTGCATTGACTACCCCCATATTTATTTTAGGGCAATTACTTCAGCGAACTAATGTGTTCGATGGCAGTATGCGATTAATCTGGTTGATAATGTTTCTAATAACCTTGGTAATGCAAATTTTCGTTGGTTCTTTCTTTTATCAAGGGGCTTATCGCAGCTTAAAAAATCGATCAACCAATATGGATGTATTGATCTCACTGGGATCCATGGTTGCTTTTATATATAGCACTTATATCCTCATCATAGGCGAAGGCCATGTTTTCTTCGCAGAATCGGTGTTGATTTTCGGCTTTATAGCCTTCGGAAAATATTTGGAAACAATTGCCAAGGGAAGGACTTCGACAGCCCTCACAAAATTGATGGAATTAGGGGCTACATCCGCAAGAGTACGAAGAGATGGAAATGTTATCGAGGTGGACATTGATGAACTCGATGTGAATGACATTATTGAAGTAAAACCAGGTGAGAAAATTCCCATTGATGGAAAAATTATTGAGGGCCGCACCCTCATTGACGAATCTATGATTACAGGTGAATCACTGTCCGTAAAAAAGGAAAACGGCGATTTAGTAATCGGAGGTACCATAAATCAAAATGGATTTATCGCAGTAAGGGTGGAGAAGATTGGAAACGATACAGTTCTAAGTAGAATTATTGATCTAGTTCGGGACGCCCAAACCCAAAAAGCACCTCTACAAAGATTGGCCGATAAAATCAGCGAAATTTTTGTACCAGCTGTAATTTTAATAGCATTAATTACCTTTTCGGTTTGGTTCTGGGCACTAGGTGCATCTTTTGAGGATTCCTTATTGCGATTTGTAAGTGTGGTTGTAATCTCTTGTCCATGTGCATTAGGACTAGCTACGCCAACAAGTGTTCTAGTGGGTAATGGTAAAGCAGCTCAAAACCATATTCTTTATAAAGGTGGAGAGTTCTTCGAGTTAGCTAAGAAAATTGAAGCGATAGCTTTTGATAAAACAGGAACACTTACTATTGG
>JABCSI010000293.1 GCA_018238965.1 Promethearchaeota archaeon | reverse complement strand
CGATCTTCCAAGCCAATTCCCGGCCAATATAGGTATTCACTTCCCAGTTTTTTTTTCTACTTTGTATTTTTCATACGGATGGATCGAACGCTACCAAAAAGCGAAAACAAAATGTCACATAGAAAGAACACTAAATCCCCCTCCTTAAAACGTTTTCTGTGCTGCAATCATGAAGAAAAATCTTTTTTGATTCATTTACCTTATTCAATGTTTGCTAGTCCGAAATTTCTTCAATTTTCTTTATTTTTAAACTATTTCCCAGAATATTTGTATAAAAGAATATAGTATCCCGTTCAAGTGGGGTGCGAAATTTTGGCTTCGTTTCCTGTCCGATGATAAAATGAAAAAGGTTTGAATAGAACCGACCAAACACGCCAAAAATCGATTCAATATTATAGAAAGTCATCACTGTCCAGATTATAAATAGATTTTCCTCCATAATTTATTTACAATGAGCCAAATAATTCTTGTGATGCCCGTCTTCAGGGCCTATCTAAAAAATAATTGGAGGTGGAAAAACTGGAATTAGTGAAAATGAAAAAAGCTAGTTCCATTACAATCAGTGATGCTCCTCAAAAGCGACCTTGGAATACATACAAATCAGTCAAAGCAATCATTGATGAAAGTATTGGGGACGATAAAAATTATTTACTGGCAACAGGAATTGCAGATTCATTAGGAATCGGCACTGTTAAAGGTATGACTTTACCCATGATGGAAATTATCCGCCCAGTTTTAGAAAAGAAAATAATCGATTATATTCCATTAGATAGTCAAGGAAACCTTCAAGAAATCTTTACTATTTCTGATAAATCGCAGCTATCTGCAAGCGAAATCTATACTTTGGCAAAAATATCTCCAGATCCTAAGTTAGATTCAAATCAAATTACTTTAGAGGTACTATTAAAAGCAGAAGTAATTCTCGAATGGTTTAAAGACACCATTATAATAGAAGGATTACTTTCAGTTGATTTCTATGAAATAAAGCCCAAAATGTCAATTGAATCAGGGGATTTATTTACACTATCTAACCAATATGAAACTAAAAAAGAATGGGTTTTAAAGCACGGCCAAATCTTCAACTTATTTTTTTCTTCAATAACTAACGCCAGATCTACGGTTGAAGGAGAGGGCAGTTACCGTTTCCTCATAAGAGATTCTATTTCAAGTTATTTAGGTGAAACTTATAAGATGGATTATAAACCCATTGACCAATTTAGAAAATTAATGGTTCTCTGTAAGGGAATCGAAACAAGTTTTCCAGGGCTAGGAAGATCAATGATGAAATGGTTATCTCCTGACGGAATTGATATCGTCGATGTTTTGGCCAAAAACAATCTCGATTGGAGAGAAGCAGATCAAGAAGACGCAACGGTTTATGGTTTCATAAAATCCGAAATTTACGCTAAAGCGTTGAAAGATAAAATTATTTCTTCAAATATGAAGAAAAATTCCCACCAGTGGACGATTGTTCAAAAAAATTTCTTGAATAATTTTAAAAATGTAAAAGCTGTTCATAATTTGCTTTCTATTTGGGATGTTTGCTTAATTATTGGTAAAGATTTCTTCAGTATTAACCATGTTAAAACTAACTCCCCTGACACAGGAATGGTCGGCCTTACAAATTTTATTAATTTAATTGTCGAGCAAACTTCAGGAGGTGCAGTGGACACACTAAGTTATGAAAAAATAAGAGCATCACTTCTTAAAACTGCCTATTGCCCCCTTCCACACTTTAAACTTTATTAAGGCCCTTCATTTGTCATAGGTTATGGATGAGGATATGGATAAACATAGGGATAAAGACATTGAATATGTCAAAAAGGGATATTCTCTGGTGGCAAAGGCCTACCGGGATCAGAAGGATGGCGAGTATTCGAAACTTCCGATCTTTTTAGAGTGGTTAAACCATCAAAATAATCAAGGGCAGATTCTCGAATTGGGCTGTGCCAGCGGATTCCCGATAGCCAAAACGATATTGGAGAAGCAGAGAAATTATACTGGCATTGATTTATCCCTGGATCAAATTATCTTAGCCCAGAAGGAATTTCCCAACTGGAAGGCAAACTTTCACCAAGCGGAAATGTTAGAGTTTTGCCGAAAATCTCCACCAAACCTGTATTCAGGTATTGTGTCTATGTTTACCATTCGCCATTTGCCCCGTATATACCATGTCGAGTTATTTACCCAAATTTATCGATTATTGACAGAAGACGGCCTGCTTCTACTCGATTTTTCGCCTAATAGCGATGAGGGGCGGGATACATGGTTTGCCGATTTGCCGATGTATTGGTCAAGTTTTTCCCAAGAATGGATGCGATTGACCTTTCGGGAATTAGGTTTTACATTGTTGAAGGAGTTTGAAGATATTAAAATGTTCAATGGCAAAGAGGAGCGCACCATCTACTTATTATATCAGAAATCTAAGGAAAAAGAATCGGAATAAAGAAAAAATTGGAATAAAGAAAAAATTGGAGTAAAGAAAAAATAGGATAAGAACTATTTTGGAAAAAAAATAATTTACACTATCATCCCAAAGATCAAAAAGCACAAAATAATCAGAAGAGCTGCAGCCAGAAATGTGATTGTTTCCAAGATATCTGTGTTTCGGACTTGCAAACTGGATTAAATTGACAAGAAAAATCATAAGATTCTTTAGTAGAGCAAACTGTTATTATCCTAGAATTAAGGGGATCATATAGAATGAATGTTTCGATAATCAAAGAACGATGCACAGGATGCGGGATATGTTGCCAAATTTGTCCAAATGGTATACAGTTAAAAGAAGACGTGGCTTATATTGTAAATGAGAATTCTCCTTGTATTAAGCAAGCAGCTGATGCTTGCCCAACAAAAGCAATAATTTTGGGAGAAAACTCATCAGATTCAGAAAAAAATGGTACTATAGAAAGCGGCCAAGGTGTTGGAAGCGGTCCCGGTTCAGGAGGTGGTCGTGGTTCGGGAGGCGGTCGCGGTTCGGGGGGCGGTCGTGGTATGGGAGGTGGTCGTGGTTCGGGAGGCGGTCGTGGTATGGGAGGTGGTCGTGGTATGGGAGGCGGTCGCGGTTCGGGGGGAGGTCGCGGTTCGGGAGGCGGTCAAGGTCTGGGTCCGAGTGGTATATGTGTTTGTCTAGGTTGTGGATATAGAGCACCCCACCAATTAGGAATGTCCTGTTATCAAATGAAATGCCCCAAATGTGGAAGTTCAATGACTAGGAAAGATTTTTGATCATTTTTTATTTCTGTAGTTAATCTCATTTTTCAATTGTGTTCTTTCTTTGATTAACTAAAAAAAAATGGTGATGGCTGAGATTTAGCATCACTCAAACTTACATTAATTATATTATTAGCCCAAAGAGCAAATAACAAATAATTGCCAGCACCGCGGCTACGGGGAATGTAATAACCCAGCTTATGACCATTTTACGGAATGATTTCTTATCGGGGCGCTCCCCCTTAACCCTTCCTGCACCTATCACTGCAAATATCAAGATATGACTCCCAGATACCGGTAAGCCTAACACTGTAGCCAAAAAGATCACTATACTGGTCGAGATTTGGATACTGAAGGCGTCACTGGGACGCATCTCGATCAGATTATTTCCGACGTTTTCTATGACATTTTTCCCAACTATTACCAAACCCGCGGCCAGGGCAATTCCTGTGATTATCGTTAGCCAAATTTGCAATGAGGCATCAACCTCGCCACTTTCGATAAGTCCGAATAAAATACCTAGCGTGTTTGCGGAATCGTTGCCTCCCCGAGATATTTGAGTCCATCCGACGGCCGCAATCAAAAGCCACATGAAGCCCTTTTCGTTCTTTTCCAACGAATCCAGCCCCTCCATGCGGAGATGCAAATATTTTCCAACCAATAATTGAAAGAAATAGGCCCCAAAGAAACCAAATAGCGGAGAAATCACCCACCCAAGAGCAACCTCCCCCATTTTTGCCCAATTGAGGGCGCCTCCGAAGGAAATTGAATGCTGGATCATGTAAATAATCGCAATACCGGTCACGGATCCAACGACGGAATGGGTTGTGGAAATAGGTGCCCCTGTTTGGGAGGCCACCACCAGCCAAATTATGGTACTGACTAAGATGGCCAACATCATAGAAACGTCATATACGATTTCTTCGCCCAGAAGATTAGCTCCAATGGTTTTTCCAACCGAAGCCGATAGAAGAAGCACACCGAGAAAAACCAATCCTCCACCAAAATAAATGGCAATTTTGATTTTTACTGCCCGACTTCCCACGAGGGTTGCCATCGTTTCATCATTCGCTCCAATGGCAAACGCTAATCCTACCATTAGGACTAACAGGAGAATAACAATGGGATCCATCCCGTTATGTTCCTCCTTTGTGTTGAATTTGCATAAGTTCAATCAACACTCCCTTTACAGTGAATATTTACACACAAAACCGTATAACTGGTCAGCAAATTCCTCAGCCCGATCCGCCACCAAGGACATAGCCTTAATGAGGTCTCGATAATAACTGAATTCGAAGAAGGATGGGTGTTTCAATTTAAAATTCAGTTCCAACAAATCCCAATGGGTCTCCCTGATAGTACGTCGGGCATCGGTGATTTTAGTTATGTCATCCTTTGTTTTGGAGAAATCATCAAAGACATGGGTCAGCAATTGTTTCAATTCGGTGCCAATTATATGATTGTTATCTGCAATCAATTTCATCTGGGGTTCCATTTCCTTGGGCACGTCGGGCATATATTGGAGAAGTTTCCTAACCACAATCTCGCATTCATCCACAATTTTGTCACATTGTTCCACAATTATCAAACGGTCGGATCGGGAAAATACCATCGTCTCCTTCGAAAAGAGACGGTCGATCAGAATTTCTCGCAGGGAATCTTGTTCTTTTTCGATTTTTATGGTTTTTTGGGCGAGTTCCTTGGCCAAGTCATAATTTTCCGCCACGTAGGCATTGATAGAGGCACTCATGGCGTGAAAGGCTTTTTCCACGAGTGAAGCATCTTCATCAAATAGCACTCGTAATTTTTTTTTTGTTTTTGTTTCTGTATTTTTCATAGAATCACAACAAATATTCAATTAATTTTCATTAGGGTAAATAATAGTTGGGAAAAATTTACTTAAACTTGATCATTCAAATAATGAAGACTAAATAATCAAGAAATTCGCCACACTCAGGATTCTTATAAC
>JABCSI010000054.1 GCA_018238965.1 Promethearchaeota archaeon | reverse complement strand
CCGAACGTAAAAATATGCTCTTTTCATCAACTTTAGCTACCTATGGTCGGGGAAAATTAATTATTACTGAGACAGGGATGCAAACAGAAGTTGGGAAAATTGCATCCATGATATCAGAAGCAGAGGTAAAATTGACACCTCTACAAAAAAATTTAGAAGAATTTGGGAAATGGCTTGGGAAAGTTATCCTAGTTATTTGTGGGGTTGTATTTCTCCTTTATTGGTTGTTGGGGGGCGAACCTTGGCTTGAAGCCCTTTTGTCTGGTGTTGCTTTGGCAGTTGCAGCTATCCCTGAAGGATTACCTGCTGTAGTTACCGTTTGTCTTGCTATTGGGGTAACAAGGATGTCAAATCGGAATGCAATCGTCAAAAAATTGCATTCGGTTGAAACCCTAGGATGTACAACCGTTATTTGTTCTGATAAAACCGGAACCCTTACGAAAAATGAGATGACCGTTAGACGAATTTGGGCAGGTGGAAAGATATATAATGTAACAGGATCAGGTTATGCCCCTGAAGGTAAAATTCTTTACGAAGATCAAGTTGTATCGGTAAATGGAATACCAGATCTTGAAAGAACGTTGCAGATTGGAATATTATGCAATGATGCTCGAATAAGCCAGGATGATAATACAAAAAAATGGAACACATTTGGAGATCCCACAGAAGGTTGTTTAGTTACATCTGCTTGGAAAGCTGGAATGGACCCCAAAGCAACAAACACCGAATTTCCACGAATTGATGAAATTCCATTTGATTCTACTAGAAAGAGAATGTCAACAGTGAATGAAATAGATGGAAAGAAATTTGCGTTAATTAAAGGGGCAACTGAAATAATATTAGATTTTTGCAAAAGTATTCAGATTAACGGAGAAATCCGCCCGATTACAAATGATGACAAAAGTCAAATTATTAAGGCATACGAACAAGAAGCCCGTGAAGCCTTACGTGGACTAGGATTTGCTTATCGAAACGCTGAAGGAATTCCTGTTGAGGTTGATGATCTTGAAAAGGATCTGACATTTGTCGGAATGCAATTCATGATTGATCCGCCCCGAGATGAAGTAAAACTTGCAATTCAAGAATGCAAAAAAGCGGGAATTGGAGTTAAAATGATCACCGGGGATAATCTAATTACTGCGACTGCCATTGCAGTTGAATTAGGAATGATTGAACAAGGTGAAAATACTCATGAAGGTAAAGATATCCCAGATATGACAGATGAAGAAATTGAGGGCTGTAAGGTTTATGCCAGAGTAAGCCCTGAACATAAACAAAATATTGTCAAAGCGCTTCAAAATCGACGGCAAATTGTCGCGATGACGGGAGATGGTGTTAATGATGCACCTGCTCTGAAAAATGCTAATGTTGGAATTGCTATGGGCATAACCGGGACTGATGTATCGAAAGAAGCCGCAGTGATGGTATTAGCCGATGATAATTTTGCTACAATTGTACATGCCGTTGAAGAAGGTCGGGGAATTTATGATAATATCAAAAAATTCATTCAATATCTCTTATCATCAAACGTTATGGAAGTTCTCGTGCTTTTAATTGCAGCAATTTTTAGACTTCCACCACCCCTTGTTGCAACTCAATTGCTATGGATAAATCTCGTTACAGATGGTGCTCCCGCGTTGGCATTAGGATATGATCCATACGATCCAACATTAATGAAGCAAGAGCCACGACCTTTTGATGAACCAATATTAACCAGAAACTTTGTAATCCAAATGTTTTTCAGAGGAGGAGTGAAAACTATTGTAATTCTTGGCATATATTTATTATATATCCTTCCTACGGCTTTTCAACCCACTGAAATGCATTATGAAGAACTGGTTTATCTTTATGAGAATGTTGTTGATTTAAACGCACTAGTAGTTGAATATAGCGAACATTCAGTTTTAGGTTCCTTATCTGCTGAAGAATTGTTGTTGGATAGGTATGTTATGTGGCATGCGAGATCGGTTTGTTTCTTATCGATGATGTTTGGGGAGATGGCAAATGCATTCAATTGCAGATCGGAATATAGTTCTCTTTTCAAAATCGGTCTTTTAACCAATAAGTTCATGATCTGGGCTGTATCTTTTTCATGCATTCTAACAATTGTCCTATTTATACCAGGAAGTCCATTAGGATTAATATTTAAAGTCATTCCTATGCCTTTTCTTGAATGGTTATGGCTTATTCCAATGATAATAATTGTAATAGGCTCTGTAGAATTAATGAAACTGTATTACCGCAAGAAATTGAATCTAAATTAAATCTACCGGATTATAGCGCTTCGATATTCTCTTTTTTTTGCTTTTTGCTTTTTGCTTTTGCTTTTGCTTTCTCATAATTCTTTTATTATTTTTGTTAGGATTATATATGTTTGTAACAATTTCGACTAATTTATATATTTGAATTTTATTAATCTATGCGGATAAAAAAAAATACGGTGAAAAAAATGAAAAAAATATATTGGAGTTTAATAATTATCGGGATTGTTGGATGTATTGCTTCAGTTTTCCTTGCAGGTGAACATCCTGTGGTGATGGTGGGGTATTTTGGTGCTTTCTTACTTGTTACTTTTGCGTTCTTTACTCATTTCTACGATAGTATCAAAGTCCAAAAAGAATATCTGATGAAATATACACAAGGAAGAGTTTAATCCATTCATACTTTTTTTTTTAGGAAATCGCTTTCCAGGGAAAATGTAGCGAATATAGATCGGTTTGTGTAGAAGAACGCCTCTTTGATGCTCGAAAATCCAGATATTGCATCGTCATAAGAAAATTTCAAAAATTATGATGTTTTTTGCCCTTTTCATGGATCTAACCTTGCGGCGAATTACTGAGGAAAATGGCCCCAAGAATGAATTGTAAATCCAATGATGTTAAAATTTTCCTCATATATAGTCCTTTTTTCTAATTCTCTGTAAATTTACTCGTGATCGTGGACATCTTACCACTAAAAGTTTAATATTTATCCCCACCTTTTTCACCCAAGTCATTCACAATTCACGGAAATGTCCGAGACCTATTTTTAGGGCATTTTTTGAAAAACAGACTACTTTTAGTTAAGAAGGATAATAAACATGAAAACTCAAGAAACTACTGAAGTCGAGGAAGTGCCAGTGGTTCCCGATACTACGTGGTGGTCGATGTCGATCCCCGAAGTGGAAACCAAATTGGATACTTCTACCAGTAATGGGTTATCTACTGCCGAAGTGCAAAAACGATTGGAAAAATATGGCCATAACGAACTCCAAGCGGAAGAAAGAAGACCCCGCTGGAAAGTCTTTTTGGACCAATTCAAGGATGTGCTCATTTACATCCTGATGATTTCTGCTGTTGCCTCGGCGGTATTAAACTATATCGAAAAAGGCCATCTTGGAGAAGATTGGATTGTAATCGCGGTTATTGTAATATTGAACGCGGTCATCGGATACATCCAAGAAGGAAAAGCAGATTCCGCAATCGAAGCTCTCATGAACTTCGCAGCACCAGATGCTCAGGTAATTCGAGACGGTAAAGAAATTACCATCAAAGCCCGGGAATTAGTCCCAGGGGATATTATTTTGATCCATGAAGGGGATATGTTGCCTGCCGATGGTCGGATTTTTAAACAATCCAACATGAAATTAGAAGAGGCTGCCCTTACGGGAGAAAGTGTGCCCCTTTATAAACATATTGATGTGATTGTCGAAGACACTCCCCTTGCAGAACGAAAGAATTGTGTTTACTCATCCACATTGTGTACTTACGGCCGAGGTAAAGCCATGGTGACCCAAACAGGAATGACCACCGAAGTCGGAAAAATTGCCGAAATGATCTCGGGAGCGGAAGCAAAATTAACCCCACTCCAGAAAAATTTGGAACAATTCGGAGCTCTTCTCGGAAAATACATTTTGATTATTTGTGGGTTAGTATCCATCATCTATATAATTCAAAACCAATTCAATGCCAATGTTGATGTAACATGGGTTCAAGCCGTTATGGCCGGAGTTGCGCTGGCAGTTGCAGCCATTCCCGAAGGTTTACCCGCTGTGGTGACCACTTGTCTGGCGATCGGAGTAACTCGAATGTCCGAACGAAATGCAATTGTGAAAAAATTACATTCTGTTGAAACCCTCGGGTGCACCAGTGTGATCTGTTCCGATAAAACGGGAACCCTAACCAAAAACGAAATGACCGTGCGATCTGTCTGGACCGGTGGAAAAATCTATAACGTAACCGGATCTGGCTATGAACCCGAAGGTGAATTTGTAATAAATGAGGCAAAAATTGACCCACTTTCGGTCACCGATTTAGAATTAACTCTCCGCGTTGGACTCATCTGTAATGATGCTCGATTGAGTCAAGATGAATCCAATAAAAAATGGAGCACATTTGGCGACCCCACCGAAGGCTGTTTAGTCACATCGGCGTGGAAAGCAGGTTTAGAACCCAAAACCACCAACGCTAAGTATGAGCGGATTGAAGAAATTCCCTTCGATTCCAAACGTAAGCGGATGACCACCATTAACATGGTTAACGGCAAGAAAGTAGCATACATTAAGGGTGCTACCGAAATTTTACTCGATTTCTGTGATAATATTATCATGGATGGAAAAGTGCGCCCAATTACCGACGCAGATAAAAAAAATATTCTCGCGGCGTATGAACAAAAAGCTTCCGAAGCTCTACGTGGTCTGGGTTTTGCATATCGGGAAGATGTCGATGGTGTGGCCTTAACGATTGAGGATATGGAACAACATATGACCTTTGTTGGTATGCAATTCATGATCGACCCGCCACGGGACGAAGTGAAGCAAGCCATCCTTGAGTGTCGTAAAGCGGGTATTGGTGTAAAAATGATAACCGGCGATAACCTTATTACCGCCACAGCCATTGCCGTAGAATTGGGTATAATCACTCTTGGTGAACAAACCTACGAAGGAAAAAACATAGCCAATTTAACCGAAGAAGAAATCCAAGCCTGCAATGTGTTTGCTCGGGTTTCCCCTGAACATAAAATGGATATTGTAAACGCTCTTCAAAATCTGGGAGAAGTGGCTGCCATGACCGGAGATGGTGTGAATGACGCACCCGCTCTAAAGAACGCCCACGTTGGTGTGGCCATGGGAATCACCGGAACCGATGTTTCGAAGGAAGCCGCCGTTATGGTGTTGGCAGACGATAATTTTGCCACAATTGTGCATGCTGTTGAGGAAGGTCGGGGTATTTACGATAACATCAAGAAATTCGTGCAATACCTTCTCTCCTCCAACATTATGGAAGTACTGGTGCTATTGTTCGCAGCACTCATTGGAGTTCCACCGCCTCTGGTGGCCACCCAATTGCTCTGGATTAACCTTGTAACCGATGGTGCGCCTGCTTTGGCATTAGGCTTCGATCCCTATGATCCTACCTTGATGCAACAGAAACCGCGACCTTTGAATGAACCTCTGCTCACTAAGAACTTCATCATTACGATGGTGTATCGTGGTGTGATTCTAACGGTGCTCATTCTCGGAATCTTTATCATTTATGATACTGTCCCCTTCTTTGAGCCCCACTTTGTTCCTGACGACCACGTTGCTTTAGTGGTTAATTTTGAAGGATATCCGAATCTTGAAACTTGGCTCGCTCTGGTCGCTGATGAAAATGGACTCTCTTCTGTGGCTCTTGACGATGCAATCTTTCAAGAAGTGCTCTTGGGTGCTTATGTAAAATGGTATGCGCGGTCGGTCACCTTTTTGACCATGATGTTCGCGGAGATGTCTAATGCCTACAATTGCCGGAGTGAATATCAATCCATCTTCAAGATTGGTTTCTTCAGCAATAAGTTCATGACGTATGCTGCGGGAGCATCCGTGGCGTTGACGTTCGTGCTCTATTTCTGGCGTCCGCTTGGCAACATCTTTTCCGTGATTCCATTACGCCCAATCGATTGGATATGGCTAGTTCCGACCGTAATAGTTACCATCGGCTGTGTGGAATTGTTGAAAATCTATTTCCGCAAACAAATGGGTCTCACCAAGTAAGAAGTTGGCTCACTGCCGACATTTTTTTAATTATTTTTTATTCTCTTATTAATCGGCTAATATCTATTCCATTTCTTGGATTCTTTCAATTTATGTTAGGCGTGTATAATTAGAAAATTTTGGAACGGGAATTACCTTTTCGTAGTTATAGGGGGAGTATATCTCCAAAGGATAAATTTAACTTCTCGAAGGGAAATCGTTTACCGAAATATTTAAATATTTCAAGATATAAGACTTAAAAGGTCCATAGAAATATGGAACTAAAAAATTGCATTAGAATTTTGATGCATGAGGTTAACAAATATGAAAAACAATAAACTATTAGTTGGAATTATAATATGCGCATTTTTCATTCCCCTAATATCTTTCTCCCAATTTGCTACTGCTGCAGAAGATACGAGCTTATCTGATGTTCTTGCAGCAGGAGAAATTGTTATTGGTGTAGATGCAGCATATCCTCCATTTGAACAAATAAATGCAGCCACGGATGCGGTCGAAGGATTTGATCCAAGCATTATGGCATTTATTGCGGAAGATATGGGGGTTGATATTGTGTGGAATGACGTAGCATGGGATACTATTTTTACGAGCCTTGCTATTGGGAGTTATGATTGTGTTATGTCTGCGGTAACTATCACCACAGATCGAATGGTTGAGATGAATTTTACCCGTTGGTATTATTTCAGCACCCAAGCAGTAATGGTTACCACCGCGAACCCAAAGAATATTACCGTTATTGAGGATGTTGATGATGCATCCATAAAGGTAGGAATTCAAGCTGCCACAACAAGTCAATGGTATTTAGAAGATGAAGAATATGCGGCGGACATGGTATCATTTGCAACCATCACCCTCGCAATTGAAGCTTTGGAAGCCGGAACAGTGGACGTGGTGCTTGGTGATTTAGCCACTTTGGCTGCAGGTCAATCAGCGAACCCAGGAGATTTCGAGATCGTGGATAATTTTAGTCCTGAAGCATTTGGTATTGCCTGTCCAGGGGGATCCACTGCTTTGGTAGATCGAATGAATGAAGCGATTGATAAATTATTGGGCACAGATCCATATAACCCCGAATTCTCAACATACTACAATGAAACTCACGAATTGTGGATGGGTAATGAAGTAGCTGTAGATTTAGATCAATTAAAAGAAGCCCTTGACTCCTTAATTGTGGAGGAATCAAGACCTACGATTAGTGGTGCATCTATCTTCTCCTTAATTGCTGTGATTCCTGTAACAATCTACTCGATTATTCGAAAATTGAAAAAGCGAAAGTAAAGTAGAAGATTAAGTTACATTTTTTTTTAAATATTTTTTTTTTTATTTTCATATTTTAAGGATGTATATTGGATGGAAAACAACAATAATAAAAATAATTCAAAAGATGAAAAGAATAAGATCAAAGAGATCCTATCCCAAATTCGATTGACCAGAAAAAACTTTGGTTGGTGGATTTTTGGAGTGTTTGTAGCAATCTTGTTTGTAGGATTTGTGAGAACGTGGTTTAATCCAGAGGCACATTATTTTGACCCCATCCTGGGAATAATTAATCTGATATTACTTCCCTTTGGACACACTATTGATTCTCTCGATTTTAGGATGGAAGATATATTATACGGTTTAGCAAGTGGAGCTCAATTAACTTTCATAGTTAGTATGGTAAGCCTTATAGTTGGTTTCTTCTTTGCGTTGATCTTGGCAGTAATTTTAGTGAATAAAAGCCACTTATATGGGTTGAAACTCATTGCTCAATCCTATGTCGATTTCTTTAGGTCTACACCCTTGTTAGTTCAAGTTTTATTGGTATATTATGGTTTTGCTGAAAGTATGGGTGATGTTATAAGAAGTTTGAATATCCCCATGTTTAGTTATGAAGTTTTTGCAGGAATTTTGGCTCTCGCATTAAATACTGCAGCCTATCAAGCAGAAATCATCCGAGGTGGGATTTTAGCAATCCCAACTGGTCAAACAGAGGCTGCCAGGGCCTTAGGTTTAACATCTGGGCAAACGATGCGATATGTAATTCTTCCCCAAGCAATCAGAATAATAGTTCCTCCTCTAACTAACGAATTAATTAACGTGTTGTTAAATAGTTCTTTAATTTCAGCGATAGGTGTTAGAGATCTTACCAAAAAGTCTCAATCATTGCAAGCAAGATTTTCATTATGGGAAGTTTTTCTAATATCTGCTGTATTTTATTTTGTAATTGCTTTTTCTCTATCAAAAATTACAAAACGACTTGAGGTTAAATTACGGATTCCTGGATTAGGTGTTGTTAATGACTGAACAATTGAAGCATGATCATAAATTTGCCGATTCTCCGCTTATTGAAGTGGTAGATTTGTGTAAATCGTTTAAAGAGTTTGAGGCGATAAAACCGCCTGGAGTAAGCTTGAAAATAATGCCACAAGAAGTCCTTGTGATTATTGGGAGCAGTGGTTCCGGGAAATCAACATTATTACGTTGCATGAACCGTTTAATTGAACCCACCTCTGGCCAAGTGTTTTTCGAGGGTGTTGAGATTACAGATCGTACCATAAATATTGATGAAGTGCGTAGAAATATTGGAATGGTGTTTCAACAGTTCAATTTATTTCTCCATCTTACTGTGAGACAAAATATCGCCCTCCCGCTCAAAAAAGTGCTCAATTTATCAGATGAGGAAATTGAGAAGCGAATAAAAACCGTACTTGAAACCGTGAACCTATATGACAAAGTTGATAATTATCCTGGAGAACTCTCCGGCGGACAACAACAACGAGTTGCCATTGCTCGAGTTTTGGCGATGCGACCTAAGTTAATATTCTTTGATGAGCCCACATCCGCGCTCGATCCCGAGCTTACGGGTGAAGTTCTTCAAGTTATGAAGCGCCTCGTAAGTGAATTTCATTACACGCTTGTAATCGTGACTCATGAGATACCTTTCGCAAAAGAGATGGCAACCCGAGTAATATTTATGGACGAAGGGGAGATCATCTACCGGGGAACTCCCGATGTCGTGTTTGATAAACCCCCGAACGATCGTCTCAAGAAATTTCTCTCGAAAATTCTAGAAATGGGGTAACCCTTCGCAGATCCTCATATTTTTTTTAGATTTATCATATCCTTGAATTATATGATTTTTGACAAAGAATTATTATTTTTTTATTTCAATTCTATAATTTTGGTTCCGATCCTAAGGGTTAGAATCTCATAGGGTTTGATTTTCAAAGAAACTATCCAACCTTGGGATGAATTTATTCTCTGAGTATCCATAACGGGGTTTTCTTCCATGGCAATGGGGTCTTCCAGTAAATCCAGATTTTCAACTTTTAAACCCTTGGCAGAGGCGGCAGAGGGAAAAATATTGATCAAAATTAAATTAAATTCAGTGGACCTTCCCTCACATTCATAAACCCGACAGATAAACCCAGTAGGTGTTTTTGCGCTAGGAATTTTTGTGTTCGACTCATTTTCGAGTTTAGCAGTCTCAGACTCGGAGAATTTGAATGCCGAAATCAAAACATTTGGTTTATCTATTTCCACAAACGGGAATTTTGAAATAGCTTTGCATTCAGAATTGGCATCAGGTAGAGAATTCGAAGTTAATGCGGTGGACATTAATTCCATACATGGATGGCTGTACGCTTCGGCAATTTGGGGAAGATGGCAGGATTGCCACGTGCCCTCGTGGGGATACATTGCATATTCGAACGTGTGATCCATTAAATCCGTATATTGGGGTCGAACACCCGAAAGCACTTCCTCATGGCTATAAAATCCATCCCCGGGATAAGGCGGAGATCTCACCAATGTTAAGCCTATACCGTATTTGTTTGCAGATGCACCATAACGGTCTTGGTTTAAAATCCCCATACCTCCGTGTTCGTCGCTGAGATCCATCCATCGATGAATTGAAAATTCCCATTTGGCTTTTTCCATGACCGTTTTAGGATTCCGTTTCCGAACGATATTTCCCATTTGGGTGGAGCAAATCACATTATCGGATTCAATCGCCAACGGGAAGAAGTGTTTGATAAAACAGCGAGGATCCTGTAAATCAATTTTAGTTTGGATCCGAATTAGAGATTGATCTTGGTGGATGGTATACTTGACCGATAGGGATGATTTAAGGAAACGGTAGTGGATTTCTATTTGAATTTCTTCATCACTTTGTGAAATGAGTGATATGGATTTGAATTCTATTTTGACTTTATCTTTTGGGTAATCCCTACAGATATTCCAAGCAGGATAGAAATTACTTGCAAAATTTTCTCTGTAAATTAAGAACCTTGTGCCAATCGCTCCCAATATATAGTTTCTCTGCTTCGTATTCGTTTTGTTTTTATCAATTTTGGAGACCACTTTTACAATATTTCCCGTGTGGGGGTTAATATTCACAGAGATATGCTTTGTATCCACAACCCAAAGATCCTTGGATTGGGTAATGTTTAATGATTTATCTCTTGGAATCTTACTTTTTACCTCTGATGGAAGTACTGGGCTAAATAAACCTATTCCACGCATTTCAGGGGTTATCTTGATTGTGCTCCCCTCGTTGAATGAATGATAAAACCGCGTGGACGAATTGGTGGGGTTAAATAATAGAATTTTTGGGGAGTTGTTGGAGTTGGAGTTGGAGTTTTCTTTGGGTAAATAGCGTTGCATAATGGATTCGATGATTTTTTGACATTCGGTCCGTATGCGCGCATGATCTTTCCACGTAAGTATGTATACTTCGGGAATGGAGGATCCCGGCAAGATATCGTGGAATTGATGCAATAGAAGGGTTTTCCAGAGTTTTTGCAATTGGGATAAGATCTTTGTATCCATTTCACTCCGATACAGGGCATCCAAGGTGAATAAGGTTTCCGCAGCGCTCAATATTTTTTCTGCCTCTGCATTTCCTTGTTTAACCTTCGCCTGGGTAGTTAAAGTTCCCCGATGATATTCCAAATATAATTCATCATTCCAGGTAACCATCGGTTCGCCCACATCTTCACGGAGCAATCGAAAATATTCGGTTGTGTTTGTTGGACGCACTTGGTAATCTCGGTCAAGATGAGCCATGAGATCTATTTCGGAGGAGAGTGGACCCTTTCCACCATCCCCTACTCCATAAAATAAGCCCAAGGTGTGAACAAAGTCATCCGAGAGAACCGGTTTCAGTTCATCCAAGCCGCTGTAATTTCGTGTTGCGAGGTGAGATCCCCCGATTTCGATGGGTGATTTCTCCCGGGCATCCTGAATTGTATGGGAATCATAGACTAAATTGGCTTTTTTAGGTCGACGTGCCATCACTTTGTATCTTCCGACATCCATGTACACCATGATGTTAAATTTGAAAATATGGGTGAATATTTCACTTCCGTCCAAGCCCCTCCATTGGAAATTGGCAAAGGGCCAAGCCGTGAGATCATTCCAAGTAAGTTTGGTGGTCCAGAATACCTGAGCTCCCGATTTCTTCAATATTTGGGGATAGGTATTAGGATAGCCAAAAACATCCAAGAGAGTGGCAATGGTTGCGTATTTGCCGAAATGCTCCATGTAAAATTTCTGACCGTAGAGACGTTGGCGAATAAGGGATTCTCCCGAAGGAACATTTAAATCGGGTTCAATCCACGAACCATCGCACAAATCTATATTTCCCTTCTCCACTGTCGTGCGAATTGCATCCCAAAAAGTCGGAAATCCTGGGAAAGTGGGAAGAACATGATTATATCGGTGCATCCATTCGAAGTATTGGGGAGATGTGAGCGAAATACTAAAATGGGGGTATTTTTCACTGTGTTCCAGTGCCATTTTGAAGGTTTTATATGCCCTAAACTTTGCATCCTTCACCGTCCAAAGCCAAGCTGCATCTAAATGAGAAAGGGGAATGGAATATAACTTGTAATCTTGCCATCGATATTTATTAAGCCACGCAAATATTTTAACCATCACCGAAAAAACTGCATGAAACCAGGGTTTGGGTTGCATTTTCTGCCAAATTCTTTGATTATGGGGATTATGGATGATTTTCTCGATAAAAGTTGTTTCTATACCGTGATGGATTTTTCGCATTTTTTTTAACACTTGATATTCATAAGTCGACCTAAAACCTTATTAGTTTTTTCCAATCATCGAACTCTTATTAGTCCTTTACATTTATCTGCAATGAGGGGAAGCAAGTTAATTGGGTTCATTCACTTCGGAAAATTGATATATTTAGGTAACGGTTTTATAACCTCCTTGCTTTTTGATAACTATGGTAACTGTGGAAGAAATTCTTACCCGTGTTAAAAGTGAGAATCGAACGGTGCTCACGGAATTTGAATCCAAGGAATTATTAGCTACTATTGGTATTCCTATCCCCGGTCAAGCATTGGTTCCCGTAAAGGATGGCATGGATGCAATTATTAATTCGTGCTCCCAAATTGGATACCCTGTTGTTATGAAATTGATGAGTGATAAAATTGTGCACAAGTCCGATTCGGGCGCGGTCAAGCTAAATATCCATACTGAAGAGGATGCTAAAACAGCCTTCAATGAATTAGTGGCTATCGAATGTGAGGATGAAACCAAAGCGATCTCCGTACAGCAAATGGCCAAATCACCAATTACGGAAATCATTATTGGCTCTCTGCAGGACCCGCAGTTCGGTGCCACTGTCATGTTCGGAATTGGAGGTATTTTAGTGGAAGTTATGAAGGATGTTTCCTTCAGAATTGCCCCTATCTCGGATTTTGATGCCGATGAGATGCTCCATGAAATTAAAGGATTTAAAATTCTTGACGGATACCGTGGCAAACCACAAGCCGATTTCGAAGCAATTAAGGAAACTTTGAAGAAAGTGGCTCAATTGGCCTATGATCATCCTGAAATTGCCGAAATGGATCTGAATCCTCTCTTTACCTATGCCGATGGGGTTTTAGCGGTGGATGCCCGAATTATATTAAAAGCTTAAATGAATGATGAAATTAGAAATATAATCAAATTAATAAAATTGGGCCAACCAACTTTTTTCTTTATTGCAATTCACCATTTCGTGTTTCGTATTTTTCAGCCGTTATCTATTTCTCAGTCTTATCCGTTTTTTAGCAGTATTCTTCTTTTAACCCAGTGATGAAAAACTTAAAATAGGCAAGTATGCTAAGAATTAATTGATTTATGGGTAGAATGCGGAAACTCTTCATAATAAAAGTATTTCTGGCATCAAGTTTGAATTTGCTGCATTAAAATTCATTATACGTGCATCGTTTCGGGAATTGCAAATTAATTTTCTGAACCTTCATAAACGCTAGATTCAAATGTTGCGCGCGGTTTTGCATTGCATTGCAATACTAAGATTAAAAAATTTGAAAGTGAATAATATAATGACTATGAAAACCACAGTGCATCGAAACTCATCGAAAAAAGTAATTTCTGTGCTTGTTCTGGCGCTTATCGCGCTCATTCAAATCCAATCTCCTCAAATATTACTAAATAATATGGACAATGAAGAAATACAAGAAGATCTGCTTCAGAATACGGATTTTCTCCCAGAAGATATTCAAATTCCCTTATCTCAATCTTATACCCAGAGTCGATCAGGATCAAAAGATAATGTGGATGTTTTGATTCATCAAGCCTATGAATCGTCATCTGTTGAAAATATTAATGAAGTTTCAGATACTATGTCTGTTTCGGCACCCAATGCAACTGATTTTAATGTTTCAAGGTCTGATATTGTATTAAATAATATTCAAATCAGTAATTATACAAATATTGTTGAAGATACATCTTCATCAGATCAAGAAATAACTGAATTACATGTTACCACATTTTCTACTGATATGAATTGTTATTTGACAAATGTTAGTATATGGCTTACAAAGACTTTAGGGAAAACCGGAAATGGAACTCTCGCCGTTTTTCTATATAAATCAACATGGGATGATAGCAATAGTAGGAGCAAGCCTCTCTATTCATCCCAAAGTTCATTAGGTTCTCTAGTTGTAGAATATGATGATATTTGGTTTAATGCTACATTTGGGGCAACTTCAAGTACTTATTTGGATAATTCTTTGACAGATAATAATACTTGGTTTATTGGTTTTGAGGAATCATCTGGTGGTTCTGCATTTAATGTTAACTGGAAGTTCGCATCAGATGGGGTAGATAATTCTGAAGCCTATTATTGGGTGACTGCTGAGGATTGGACACACTATACAATTGATTTTACTGCGAAAATTGGATTAAGTTTGAACAAAACCAATGTCTCTCCTTCGGAAATTAATTTACAAATAAATAACCAAGATGTCCACAATAATACAGGAAAGCCATCACATAATTCTGGCTTTTGGGATTATACTGGTTATGGGAGTAACGGTGGGAATTCATTAGATTTCGTGTTCACTGCAGATTGGTATGATTTTAGTTTAGATGTCAATCAAACAACCTTGAATTATACAAAAACTTTTTCGGCAAATACAACTACATTTTCCGTAGAGAGTGAAGAGAAAGCTTATTGGGAAACCCAGTCTAATTTTACATTATTTGATCATCGCTTAGATAATAATACCGTCAATTTCACGATTCCTTACAGTTGGATGGAGTTTAACCTCACTCAAGATGCAACATCGATAACGCACACGACCCATTCGGCGGCTACAAATCAAGTTCTTACTGTTTTTGGTTCGGATGCGAGCGATGGAGATTGGGCTCTATATTGTAATTCTACCAATTTAATCACAAATGCCCAGGTTGGTTTAGGGGGCGTGGACTCTTCCTTTGTGTATTCTAATGATACAGTATCTTTTAATGCGACTTTAGATACTACTATAACGGGGGATGTTAATCTCACGGTATACAATCCCACTGAATTTGGAAATGAAATGAATTACACCAAATTGGGCACACCAAGTGGCCTCTCCGTGGATTTTGGCAATTGGGTCATCAAGAATAATATTTCCGACTATGGATTATACCGCGTGCAGGTATATTGGGAAAATTCAACCGATGTTGGAATCTACGATACAACCCTATATATTGCGGGCGCCACTAATTACACAATACCTACCGTGGATGGCGAAGAATACGTTAAAATAACTGAAGAAACATTCAATATTACTATTTTCTATGATGATGTAAATGAAGAGGTACCTATACTTGGAGCATCTATTTCATATAATCTTACATTGGGGGGTGGATGGGAAACCGATAGCACTCAAGCCAATGCGGATAATTCCTATAATATTACAATTGATCCATCATTGTTCGATGTTGGGCCCCAGGAGATACCCATTAAAATCAATAAATCAAAATATATGAATTATACAACATCATATTCCTTCCTAGTTGTTAATAATACCCAAACTTATGAATATACTCAGGCCAGCACCTTGGATGTTATTCGAGGGCAAAATGCGACCTATATATTCAATTATAATCAAACGTGGGATAATGAACCTATCTTAGGGGCAACAATTACTGCAATTGAAAGCCGAGGGTTGGAATGGAGTAACACTACGGATGGTGGTGGCAATTATTCCATCATTCTCAACTCATCCCAATTAGATGTTCGGGAAGACCCCTACTCCTTTAATTTCTCTATTGCCCAAGAGAATTTCAAAACCCAAACTGTAGCTTTTAATATTACAATAAATCAAGCCCAAACAACCACTAAGCTGGTAAACCACACTGAAACCATCAAAAGAATAAGTGACCTCAACGTCACGGCGTATATTCGCGTGGAGGATTCTGATAACAGTTTAGATATCACCGGAATCCCTGATTCTGCCTTAGCGGTAAAAAATATAACGGGAACACCTGCCGCATGGAATACAGATGAGACTCTCGATTGGTATATGTGGGAAGTGGGCGAAGGGATCTACGGTGTAAATATCAGCTTAGGACCGACTGGAGCAAACCGTATTGACTCCGGAAATTATTCGGTTCGTTTGAACATTAGCCATATTCCCAATTATAATTGGAGTACTGTGGAATTTTCGTTTTACGTGGAGGGGAATACCACCGAAATTGTTTTAATTGAGGTTAATGACGCTGTTCCTGATCGGACAACTGGATCCACTCTGATTTTTTCAGGGGGTAATTATCATTTCTACCAAGATCCAATCGCCAATGAGAAATTTGGAGTACAGCTATATTTCCAAGATTTGAATAATAGTAACGCACGTTTAACTTCGGCAGATGAATATTGGGTGACCTTAGATGGCGACCCAGCATTAATAACATTCGATTTTATTGTAGTGGGCGATATCCATTATGCACTAATCACCTTGAATCAAGAATTATCATCTGAGGTTTATACGATTGAAATCGAGATAAGCAAATTGAACTACGAAAATTCCACTCTAACATTCACAATCTCTATAGACGATCGCCCAACTCAAGCAGTGTTTGATGATATCACTCAAGATCATGATCCATATTCCAGTGATACTCTGATTCATGAAACTGTAGACAATAATTATATCGGTTACAGTCTTTACGACACGATTTTACGGATTCAATATCAAGATACCAATGCCTCCAATGTGCCTATTCCGGATGATGACACAACGGTTGAGTTATATTATAACGGAACCCCTTTTACAGGTGGGCATACCTATGTTTCAAATGCATATCAGTGGACTCTGAATCCCTCCGATTTATTGGTCGGGA
>JABCSI010000292.1 GCA_018238965.1 Promethearchaeota archaeon | reverse complement strand
TCAAACTATTTTTATGCAGAACGCAATATTGTTAGATTACAACCAAGAATTGAAAATCGCAGAACAGTGGCCTTTGTGGCAATATACTGGTGTATATGATGGTACTAATTATATTAACGAAGAATTTTTAAATTTTGAGAGATTGCCTGAAGGATTTACCCTAATCACCCCCGAAGAGATAATTCGGGAATTTAAATTAGAACAACCCTAATCATTTCAACCACGAGCTCCATGATTTCTTCCCTAGGAAGGAAGTCAAATTGTTAATACCCAAAAGATAAATTTGAAACTCTTTTTTTCTCTAAAATCCGATTTTCGGCATTTAAACGGAGATAGAGAATTGGAATAAATTGAGATTTCTTCACTTTATCACTTCTCGTAATCTAATCTAGTGCTATTTATATTTTCTGGATGAATAAATTAATAGAAGCTAAATGGATGCAATAATTTTGGCTGCGGGGGAAGGACGGCGATTTCAAGCGGTTTCTCAATCAGTCCCAAAATGTCTCTACCCTCTAAATCCCCAATCCGATTGTTTACTAGGTAGGTTAATTCAACAACTGATCAGTCTGGAAATTCGCCATATTTACATTGTAGGTGGACATCAGTTCGAGCAATTGAGTTCTTGGCTAGAGGATTCAAGGATTTCCACCAAAATATACACCTTGGTTGATGCTCGGGATGATTATAAGCGGGGTCCACTCCATTCTTTGATGGCATTTGCACCAGAAATTAGCAACCTTGGAGAAAATACAGAACAATATTTAGTATGTCCTGCCGATACGTGGTTTTCTCCGAGTTTTATTGCAGAAATTGAGAAAATTCTGGCCAAATCCTCCATACAGAATCGAAACTTACTTTTTTATGGAAAATCAGAAACAACCTCCCCTCTGGGAAGTATGGTACTCGAAATAGATTCAAATCTTCCTAAAAAAATCACGAAAATTACCAGATTTCAATCTATCACTAATAAAGATTCTCTCCTTAACGAAATATCTGAAAAATTATCTTTCCTTTTGCCGATGATGATACTCTCTACGGAATTTTTCTATCAAGCTCAAAAATTGGATTTATCCGAATATCGAAAAGCAATTACATTTATTCAAGCATATTTGGGTAAATATTTCGAGTTCTTGGCATTTGAGACATCCGTTACCACTCCCTTCTATCTAGATCTGGATATCGAGCAAGATTTAGCCGAAATTCAAAATTTGATTAAATAATTTTAAAAAAATTATTTCACCCCAATGCTTTTAAGATGTGTCGAAAAATGTGAAGTAGATTGTGTTTTCTTTTTAGAAACGACAAAAATGACTGAAGAATTAGGTGGCAATTTTGGGCGAATTATGTGTTAAAATGAAAGGATTAATCGAGATTAAGTGTAAATCTCTAGAGGAAGCATTGGAACCTCTTGATGATGAGGTAGATTATTTCTTTGTAACAATATGTCATTACATGGACGCGTTTATTGATGCGATTTTTCGTGAATATAGTATTGGTGATGTAAACGATGAAAAAAGAAAATTCCTTGAACTATATTTAGCAGAGCAAAAAGCATGGTTTCATAATTCAAAATGGAAGACTAACTTGAGGGATACGCTTATAAAAGTCATTCAAACCATTTGTGTAGAAGATTTCTTTGATTATCGCTCTCAAACGTATAAATATTATTATTGCATTGCAGGGGGCGGTTGGAATGAAGTAATAGGTTTTCATTGGTATGCAAGTAATTATGGGTTACGCGATAGGTATCATAAAAAAGGAGAAGTATATTTTCCAGTTGAATATCTACCCTACTACTATTACCGCTCTGAAAAGCCTTCTACTTCTAGTTTTGATCGAGAATTAAATGTTATTTTTCAATCAAATCATGGGAAAACCTTAGCAGAAATGATTAATAATCTCTGTAATTCACCTTGGTTTCCCAATTCGCTCTCATGTTTTAAATCCCATTCTCTTAGTTTTACGTATATCGAAGGTTATGACATTGATTTCCTCCGGCATGAATTTGATGTTGAAGAACTCATTCGGAAAAATCGGCAGAAAAGTTATCGGGCTGCCTTCCTAAAGAAAACTACAGAATGGATACCTACTGATTACGAAATTTTTCCTATTTCCCCAAAAGAACGTGAAATTTTAGCCACCATTAGCACCCTATTTCAAAAATTTATTACAATAGATGGGGTACATCCTATCGATAAATATTATCGCCCCCCGACTCCATATGCAATTATGAAAGATGTTCAATCCAAAAACCCTATCCCACGAAGGCCCATGACTTCTGAGGATGATGGATGCTTCATTATATCCCCAATTCGAAACCAAGGATTAAATATTGTAGAATTATCCTTGGAGATCAATAAAACTGAAGATTTTTCTTGGATTCAAAAGTTGTTGTTTTTAGATAGATTGATTCTTTCGGGAAAAACACTTACATCTCTTCCAAATGGGATAATTCCACATCAATCACTAAAAAAACTCAATTTGAGGGACACCAGGATATTTTCAATGAAATATAAGATTCTTTTCGAGAATCTTTGGGGAGAAGGGTATGAGGAAGAAATAGAAAGTTTCACGAATACTTATTTTATGCTTGAATCATTAACATTGGATGATGTTCAAGCCCATTTAGCTAGGAATGAGGCAATTGACATATCAAGCCATATCCCCTCTTGTCTGATTGAGCAGAAGGATCAAATTTTACAATTATGTGAAAATTATGAAAACGACGCATCTCGAGAGTTACAGTCCCTTCTAGCTCACAAATTTGTCCAAAATGAAATAATCCATCCAGAAGAATATGAAGCATTGCGGACTTTACTGCAACGTTTTGACTTTGAAATACCGGTGTATAATAGAAAACAATCTTTCTTTCATAATGGTACTCTGGAGGGAGAAAAATTATATATTGTTATAGACAAGCACTTTGTAACTGAAATTTCGCTTGATAACTGTGAATTGATCGAAGTTCCTCCTGAAATAAGTCATTTTAAACTCCTTTCAACCCTAGTTTTATCCAATAATTTCATAACAGAACTACCGCTTTGGATGATTGATTTCCATAAATTAGATTATTTTTGGTGTGAGAATAATCAATTCTCTCTATTTCCTTTTGTGATTACGTTTTTAAATCTAAATGGTTGGAAACAATATTAGACAAATTAGCAAGAGCTTTTCCTTTCGCTTGGCAAAGTTTTTTTCCTTCAGTTGCTTCTTTTGAATTGCAATTGCTTGGCGCCAGATAGAAACATATATCTGCTCCTGAAATTGTGCTGAACGCGCCTGAAAATTCATTCAAAGATAATTCTTGAATTTCACCAACCCATTTACTTTCTCCCGGCCACTTTTTATTTTCAATAAAATCGGATGTATTAAAGCGTTGTATTTCACTCCAGGATGAAGGTTTTTCTGTTTTCCCCCATGTCCGCACTTTCCACCAATACGATTTCTGAGGCAAAAGTGTTTTCCCTTTATACTCAACATTATTTGATTGATCCGAGAAAATTTTTCCTGAATTCCATATAACTTCTTTATCTGCATCCGAGATTTTTCCTGAAGAGACAACTACTATTTGGTATGCCGTTTGATAATCACCCGGAATACCTGAATTTACAATCCACCCAAATTCAGGTGTCTTATCAGTGATAACTGACATTTCCGGATGAGAAAGTAATTCAACAAGGAGACCAGAGGGTGCATTTTCAGGTTTTATACAACTAACTGCAAATATGAAAAAGAAAATAACCAGCAGATTTCTCATGTTTTCTCCTTTCATTGTTTTTGACGAAACACAACATAAGTAAAAATACAGAAATAAATCATTGTAAAGTAATTATATGAAAGTTTATAAAGGCAGTATTTGTTATATTTGCTTAACTTATTGCCCGTTCGTAAGTAGAAGTCAGGTGCTTAAAATAATACATATTATTATGACATTGTATAAGAGACTTAAAACAGAGGATCACATGTCGCAGAGGATCCGGATTTTATTTATTGCTCTGATTTTATTAAGCAGCAATATCTGTTTATTTGCTCAGGCAGGAGAGACATTAGACCGTGGTCTGGTCGCCCTGTCAAAAGACCGCGGTGAAGTATTTATCAGTTGGAGGCTGTTAAAGTCTGATCCGAAAGATGTTGGTTTTAATATTTACCGCTGCGTAGTCGGCATTATCGGCAAAGACGATATTCCGGTAAAAGTGAATGAAAAACCTGTTTCCGGGTCCACCAATTATCTGGACGAGTCCGCCGCACCGGGAACGCCCTACCGGTACCATGTGTGCCCGGTAATAAATAGTAAGGAAGGCGAAGCTTCAAAGAAGTTTTTTGTCCGGGCATTCCCCTTCAATATACCCTATGTCCAGATTCTTCTGCAAGGAGACTACACCGCCCATAACGTGGCAATTGCCGACCTGGATGCCGATGGAGCCTACGATTATATTATAAAGCAGCCGGACTTCAATACGGATCCCTGGCGCGAGCCAGGCTACTGGAAGCGGAGCAGAAAGCCCTACCAGATCGAAGCTTATACTTCACAAGGGCGTTTTCTTTGGCGATATGATATGGGATGGGCCATTGAAAGCGGCACATGGTATTCACCCTATATTGTATACGATCTGGATTGTGATGGCCGGGCTGAGCTTTACGCCAAGGCAGGAGAAGGTGATCCCAGGGAGATCGACGGGCATGTACTTACAGGGGAGGAGTACCTGGTGAAAATAGATGGTTTGAGCGGCAAGATCGTGAAAAAAATTCCATGGTGCAGCCGGGAGGGTTTCAATACGGTCAGCCATGTTACACGTAACTTTCTTACCATAGCTTATCTGGATGGGAAAAAGCCTTCCCTGATCATGCAGAGGGGTACTTATACTATCATCAAGACCGCTGCTTTCGATGCTGATCTGAATAAGATCTGGTACTGGGAAGCTTCGGGGGCCGATGAAAAATATCAGGGTCAAGGTCAGCACGGCCTTATCTCGGCAGATATCGATGGAGACGGACGGGATGAACTGGTCATCGGTTCAGCAGCACTTGATGATGACGGCAAGGCAATGTGGACTACGGGTCTTGGACATAATGATGTCGGGTATGTGGCTGATATCGATCCTCAGAGGCCAGGATTGGAAATATTCTACGGACTCGAAACACGTCAGGAAGAAAAGAACGGTGTGTGCCTGGTAGATGCCAAGACAGGCCAGATTCTCTGGGGCTACCAAG
>JABCSI010000053.1 GCA_018238965.1 Promethearchaeota archaeon | reverse complement strand
ATTATTGAACAAATTCAAGAGATACCTGGATCCACCGTGGCAATGGTAGGAGATGGAATAAATGACGCCCCGGCACTTACCAAAGCAGACGTTGGAATTGCAATCGGTTCTGGGACTGATGTGGCAATTGAATCATCCGATATTGTATTAATTCAAGGAGATCTCAGAAATATTGTTGCGGCAATTTCTCTTTCAAAAAAAACCTACAATAAAATGCTCCAAAATTTGTTCTGGGCTGGAATCTATAATTTAATTGGAATTCCGTTTGCTGCAGGGGTATTTTATGGCCTATTGGGATTTTTCTTACCCCCCGGAACGGCATCACTCTTTATGGCGTTGAGTTCGGTATCAGTAGTTACCTCCGCTCTTCTCCTAAAACGTGTCGATTTATCAAAGATTAAAAATCAATTTAATTCTAAAACTCAGAAAGATATCGATTCAAACCAATTAAGTCATCAAGTGAATCAAGATGATCAAGAAATCCAACAAATTTTGAATGAGGAAACACCTATGGCAAGTAAATTAAAATGTGAAACATGCGGAACCGAACAAGCTCTTCCAAAACACTGTGGACGCGATATGATACCACATGAAGGAAAGCTCGTATGCTGGATGAATTTAGACCCGAAATTCGGGGGAATGAATTGTGGGGCTGAAGATGTGCCACTACACTGCGAGAAACCGATGATTGTAGTTTAAAATCGATTTTTTATCACCTTTTTTTAATTTTTTGTAGTTTTCTCTGATATTCTTTTCTTAATAACTTAAAACGAAAATTATTTTTAGTGTTTTTACCAAATACACTTGAAGAATCATGATACAAGAGGAATTTTCTACCCAATTTGCGTCCATTTATCATGATTCGATTAAATTAAATGCAAAAATCCAATGTATTCATGAAAACAATGAATCCATAAAAAAATTGAAGAATGCGGTATTTGAAACCCTTAATTCTCTACTGGCCTATGCTTTTATCATTCATAAAGCATCTCTGAAATCAAAAAAGAACCCGTCCATCTTTAACTCCAGGAAATCTTCTCCTTATTATGAAGTAGATTGGAGTAACATACATCAATTGCTCAGCAACCACCTTCAGTGCTCCCCTAAAGAGTTACCTGACATTTTCTTTTCTACTCCCAGACAAGATTTAAGGAATGTTTTATTCGATGATAAATTGGTCGAAAGGATACAAGATTGCATATATTCCACAAGATTCAGTTTTTCCATTGAGGAGTTTCCTAAAAAGAGAGGAGAAGAAGTTGACACCGATTATTTAACCCCTATCATTTTTGATCACCTATATCAAATGAATATTTTGAATTCTGAAAAAAAAATCGCACATTCGGGTTCGTATTTCTCCCCCATTTCTGAAATTAAGTATTCCCTCTTCTTCAGTATATATTACTATGTAATTGGTAATAATCATACCCTGTCAGACCAAGAAAAATCGAGAATAATTTCGTATCTTGGGAATTTATTCTTCAGGGGCAAGGGTAACGGAGCTAATCAAAGCACAAATGAGACTATTTCCGATGATCAAAAAAGGATTGCGGTGAAGGTTTCCCAAAGATTACAAAATATCCGTATTTTAGATCCAACCTGTGGCACAGGCAACTTTCTTGTATTGTTTTTATATCATTTACTTCAAATTGAGGAAAATTGTGGAGATGAGGGCAGTATTCAAAACAAAATTTCTATAGTTGGCTGTGACCTAAGACCCTGGGCCTTAAAAATCACCCAATTTCGGATTTGGTGCTTGATCCACAAATATTATACTTGGGAAAATTCCAAGACAAACAGTTTCATCCAGAACAGATTATCGCTGGTTCAAGGCGATTTTATAATAGATGTGTCTAAATTTCCCCAATTTTCTAAGAAATTTGATTTTATTATCGGAAATCCTCCCTATATACGACATCGTGACATTAAAAATCCAATGAAAGATTCTCCTTCGACAAATGAAGATTATCGCCGAACTATCCATGAATTAATCACTAAAGTGGGTTTGAGACAAGGTGTTCAATTTGGCAATAGATTGGACTATAGTCTTTATTTTTTTGTATTTAGTTTAGAATATCTGAATCAACATGGAATTATGGCCTTTATCAGCTCTAATTCCTGGATGAATGTCAGATATGGTTATGAGTTTCAAAAATACCTGCTATCAATATCAAAAATCTGGCAAATTGCGGATAATTCTTACCGATCCTTCAAATCTGCAGAAATTAATACCGTTATATCCTTCATGGGGAGAATTCAAGATCAATCATCGAATCCAATTACACCGAGCTTCGTTAAATGGACCATACCGTATAACAAAATCAATAATCAAAGTATTATGTCGTTATTGTTAAAAAACAGGGAATTTAGACATGAAAAACACCCCAAATTACCCTACATTTCAGAACTGGCACGATCCTCTGATATGGAATTAAGTTATAATCATACACAAACTGAAATCTATCGTCTTTTCCAAATAACCCACGAAAACATCAGAGAATGGGACAGACACATCCAAAATACTACGAAAAATTCCAATAATGGAGAGAGAGATTCAACAGAAACGGATTATAAAGGATTCCGATGGGGAAATTACTTTTTATCTGCGCCCCCATCATTTTATGAAATTATCTCCCATTTGGGAAAAAGTCTGATGTATCTGGATTCATATTCAACCATAACCAGAGGAATCACAACAAATTGTAATGATTTCTTCATATTAAGGAAAATTTCCAAAAATAAATACCAGAACGGATATGGGGATGAATTTGAGATCGAATCCAGTGCCCTAGTTCCCTTTCTGATGTCACCCAAACAAGTATCATCGCCCAAAATTCAAGCTAGAGACTTAGAAACGTTTATTTTTTATACTTCAGATTCAAAAACACAATTATCCAAGAAAGGGTTAACCGAAACATTAAAATACATCGAATATGGTGAAAATAAGGAAATCTACGTCAAGAAGGGGTCAAATCGGGGAAAAATGCTGAAGGGAGTCCATAATTTAGCCTCATTTAAACCTAAATATATACGAAATCCCTTGACTTGGTACTGTCTAAAAAAACCAGATCTGAATCTAAATCAACATTTGAATCCACCGAGTAAAAAGTCACATAATCTTGGTTCACTTCGAGTTTATATTCAGAAAATATTTAACGATACATTCAAGATCATTAAAACTTCTGATGAAATAATTGTGAATAATACATTTTATGAAATTCATCCCCTGAATAGCGAATTGATTGAAAATAATCTAATTTTTGGCATATTGCTCGGAAGTTTAACAGTATTATGTTTAGAAATGAATGGTAGAACTAATTTTGGTGGGGGAGCCTTGGATACAGCAACATTTGATATAGGCAAGATAATTGTTCCCAATATTGAAAATATGACTACTGAAAACCGAAATTTAATTGTTTCTCTGTCTAAAAAGATAGAATCAAGAAAAACATTACCATTTCATCAAGAAATTCGAATGGAGGATAAAAAGTCCTTAGATGACATTTTACTTTCCCTTTCTCTTTTAACTTTGTCTAAAGAGCAATTATACCAAGACATTAATCGAATTCAGCAAGAAAGGATAAAAAAATCGAAAACATTTGAGAAATAGGAATAAGGGATAAAAAAATTACGTGAAAAACCTCTTAAGCTCCCCGCATAATCTTCTTAAGACGATCCAACTCTTTCAACATCTCTTCGCGTAAACCACCCAACCCCGGTCCAGCCGCACCAGCAGCGGGGGCCGCTGGAGCCGCCCCACCAGAAGGTGCAACAGGTGCTTTAGGAGAACCGCCCGGAGGCATTTTCGGAGGTGCGGGTAAACTTTTTGATGAAGAGGGAGGCATTTTTGGAGGTGCTGGGCCAGATTTTGGAGGTCCCGCTTTTGGTGGTCCAGCTTTCGGAGGTCCTGCTTTTGGTGGTCCAGCTTTCGGAGGTCCTGCTTTTGGTGGTCCAGCTTTCGGTGGTCCAGCTTTCGGTGGTCCAGCTTTCGGAGGTCCTGCTTTCGGAGGTCCTGCTTTAGGAGGCCCACCGGGTGCCTTAGGTGCGGATGGAGAAGTTGCTGCTTGAGCTGTTTCAGCGGGTTTGCTGGTCGAAAGCATGTTAAATAACAAAGATGCAGCCTTATCTTTGGCAGCAGCCTTGCCTTTTGAGCTGGAAATCCGAGCAGCAGGTTGTTCAATTGCAACTGCGGTAGTTCCGCCTTTAATTTTAACTTCCTTAACCCGTTTGAGATCTTTTCGCACTTTTCCTAACGATTTTTGGAATTGTGTCAAAGCTTTCGCTGTACTCTCCAAAGTATCCGCAAGCTCATCCATACCTTCTGAGAGAAAAATTATAATTTGATTAAGTTTATCCTTTACCACAAGAAGCATCTCGTTTTAATGTATATCGGTATGATTATCAAATATCACTTATTCGAGTAATTTTAGATATTTCGATATTTGATAATATTCTATAATTTTAATTTGGGATTTAAATAAATAAATTTTTGCTTTGATGTAAACCAAACTATATCAAAAACCACTTTAATAACATATTTCAACAGCATGGATTCTTAACAAATCTTAAATTTCATTGATTTTTTAAGAAATAGGGAACATTTATGCGAAATAAAAATACCCAAACTATCATAATAACTGGGGCATCCTGGGGAGACGAGGGAAAGGGAAAAATTGTTGATTTTCTTGCCTCCGAAGCTGATATTGTTGCCAGATTTCAAGGTGGAAATAATGCCGGACATACTGTTGTGGTGAAGGGAAAAAAATATAAATTCCATCTAATCCCGAGCGGTGCAATCAAAAATAAAACCATTGTAATCGGGAATGGGGTTGTTATCGATCCTGAAGTTCTTTTTGAAGAACTGGAAATGCTAAAAACAGAAGGGTTTACACCAGATTTAAAAATCTCAAATACAGCACACGTTATATTTCCGTTTCATAAGCTATTAGATGGAATGGAAGAAATAACAAAAGGAAAATACGCTGCAGGAACTACTAAAAGAGGAATTGGCCCAACATACTCAGATAAAGCATCCCGTTATGGAATTAGAGTTTTTGATTTATTACATAAAGATATATTTTTAAACAAATTTAGCAGGCTTTATGATTTGAAACTCAAGATTTATAAAGCTTTTAGCGGTAATAGTCAAGATTGGGAGCTGAATAAGCAGGAAATCATTGATAATTACTTAAAATTTGGAGAGATCATGAGACCTTATGTTATCTCTTCAGCATATTATTTAAATTCTGCATTAGATAATGGAAAAAAAATCCTATTGGAAGGCGCCCAAGGGTGCTTGCTGGGAATCGATCATGGTATGTATCCCTACGGAACATCTTCAATTACTTGGGCGGGGGGCGCACCCGGGGGATGTGGGATTAGTCCAACCAGAATTGACAAAATTATTGGTGTCATCAAGGCATATACCTCTCGGGTGGGAGGAGGCCCAGTTCCGACTGAGTTGGATGGTGAATTAGCACATCAAATCCGAGAACAAGGTCACGAATATGGCACTACAACAGGGCGGCCACGAAGAGTGGGCTGGATCGATTTATTCAATCTGAAATATGCCACCATGATCAATAATTATGATTCCTTGGCGATTACTTTGTTAGATGCTTTGGAAGGAGTGAATCCAATAAAATTATGTGTGGGTTACACATTAAATGGTGAAAAATTAGATTCCTGGCCAATTCATTCCGAACTCATTGCACAATGCACTCCAGATTATATTTCAATGCCCGGTTGGGAACCGCGTTCGTCCGAAGAATGGTCAAAAATTGCGAAGGAAGGTTTTGAGGCCCTACCCACCGAAATTAAAAATTATATTGCAAAAATAGAAGATATTTTGGGAACGCCCATTGGAATTGTTTCCATTGGACCAGATAGAGAAGATACCATCCTACGAACAACATTTTGGGATTAAATTCCAGATATCCCTTACCTCTTTTTTTAGCTTGCATTTTCAATAGTCAGGAATTTATATTTTTGAAGAAAAATTTTCCTCAATTCCGTTTGAATCAATACGTACGTAAAACCTATCACGGTAACGATTCAAAATATTAACCGTTTTCTCTCCAAAATAATAGAGGAATAAGAAATTTGAAATTGCGTGAGCTAAATCAAATGGAAAGCTAGATATATACAAAACCAAGAACGACGAAAGGGAAAGCGGAATTATTAACAACCAAGACCATATATTCATTATTGCACCATAGATAAATCCGAGAAAGAAACCGATGATTGCAACCAAGAATTGAAACTTCCGTTTATGCAATTTTCTACGAAGGGGATGAAAGAGCCCTCCCACAATTCCAATTAAACCCCAAGCGATAATTTGATAGACAGTCCACGGCCCATGTCCAAGAAACATATTGGACAAAAAGGCGGTATTTGTGCCGATCATGAATCCGATAAGCGGTCCAAAAACCATCCCAGCAACAAATATCAAGTACGAACAAGGTTGAACATTAGGCAGTGCCACAAATGGTATGCGCGCAATGGCAGTAAACGCACTGTAGATTGCGATGAAAGTTATCTCCTTTGAGGAGAGTTCTGTTTCCCTTAAATGGATGTATAAACCCAAAACCGACAATAGAAAAAATATCGAGACGTTTAGGAGAATGCCCAATACGGAATTGGAGGGAAGGAGTATTTTCCAAGAGATGAAATCGGGAAAGATGAGGAGAAAGAGACTATACAATAAAATGACTGCCAATATCAATTTGGATTTATTCATGATTAACTACCTCCATCACTTCGGCCACAGTGAGGTACGGTGTGGTCTTTCCGGTTAATTTATTCATGGTATCATTAATGACCGTCGTGAAATCCGGTAAATAGGGAAGTACTTGATTCGGGGGACCATCAAAAATAATTTGATGATTATCCAAATATAGAATCCGAGTTGCCAAGGAAGACGCAAATTGATGATCATGGGTAGCAATAAGGATTAAACACCCCTCCTTCTGTATTTTTCGCAAATAGGACAGTAAGTGGACCTTTTGAATTGCATCCATACCGTGCGTAGGTTCATCTATTAGTAATAAATGCGGTTTTACAATAAGGGCTGTTGCTAAAGCCAAACGTTGCTGCTCACCCAAAGAAATAAAGCGAGGATATTTACTTTGGAGGCTCGTTAAATGAAAAAAACGTAGGATTTCATCCACCCTATCAATTTTTTCTTCTTTGGTTAGGGGTAACCCACGGACTATGTATTCCAATTCTTGACGAACACTATCTCTGAAAAATTGAGCAGACGGATTCTGAAATACATATCCCTGTGATAGAAGCACCTCGTTGTCATTTGCATTTCTTGGGAGAGTTTTGGGGTTTCTATTAATCCGAATATTACCTTTCGTGGGTATCAGTAATCCAATTATATTTTTCAGCAAGGTGGTCTTCCCGCTCCCATTTTTTCCGATAATGCAAATTATTTCACCAGCTGCAGCGTGAAAATATATCTGGGAGAGAACCTCCGAACCAGAAGAGTAAGCAAAATATAAATTTTCCACAGAAAGAAGTGGGAGATCTAATCGCTGCTCTATGGGTTTGGGAGTGCTTTGAGGTAATCTTAGGTGCTCAAATGTCCTTTGAGATAAGAATGCAGAATAGGATTCAAGGAATTGGGATTGATTCAAGGGTATTGGGGCATTCAGCATTCCCTTATCCGGTTCGATTTCTTGGATCTGAAAACTCAAATCTATGAGGGAGGGTTTTAAGATTTCAGGGTTTTTTTCATATTTTCTATAAAAATTCTGCGGATTACCATCAAATTGAATTTTGCCATCTTCCAAATACAAAATTCGGTCAATATCATCGATGATCTCAGCAATATTGTGTTCTATAATAATGATAATATAATTACTTGTTGAGTTTAGTTTTGAAAGGTTGGCAAAGAGCTTTCGGGCAGCCAGAGGATCCAACTCTGAGGTAGGTTCATCAAACAACAAAATTTTTGGCTGCATGGCCAGTAAAGATGCAAGCGCAATGGTTTGTTTCTGCCCTCCGGATAATTCATTCACCCTTCGAGGTATTAAATCATGTAGGGAAAAAATTTGGGTTATCTCCTGAATCCGTGCTTCAATATCCTCCAATGGTATGGCGAGATTTTCCAAGCCAAAAGCTAATTCAGCGATAACTTTTTCCATCAAGAGTTGATTATCGGGATTCTGAAACAAATAACCAATATCTTCCGCCATTTCATTGGGAGGAATCCTAAGGGGGTTTTTCCCATCAACGAGAATATTTCCGGCGTAATTGCCACCAAAAAAATGCGGGATTAATCCATTGATGGCTCGTAATAGGGTGGATTTTCCACTTCCGGAGGGACCCATGATTAATACATATTCTCCTTGTGATACTTGAAGATTTATGTGGGAAAGCGTTGGATCAGGAGAATTATTGTATTGAAAGGAAAAATTGGTAAAATTAATCATTGTTTTCGCCTCCGTGGAAAGATTATGTATATCAAAATTACATTAAAGACCAATATGCTGAACATAAGGATAATGTCAGTGATAGAAAAAAAAGTGGATGAGAAAGAGGGATAAACACTAAAATCGAGCAAACCTTGAACCCACAGATATATTTGAATTGTCGAGGCTCCGAGAATGCTTAAGAAACTGGCATAATCCTGAAAAGTAAATGAATAATGGAAATACGAGGTGCGCTTTTTTGATATACCAAATGCACGGGCTTCAAGCGCTTGGGCAATTTGAATGGATCGCTCAAGCGAATTTGTTAAGAGCGGCAATATTATGTTAATTTTAGTCCGCAATTTGTTTAAAATTTTTTGGGATTGCCCGGAAACTTGCCCTTGTTGAATTTTTTGTATTTCCTGCAGATTGGTGATATCTTGGGTGAGGAGGGGAAAAAATTTCAAAGAAAGCGTGATCAGGAGTACAATTTTATGAGGGATACGGATTTTTAGCATGATCCCCATTAGATCATCATTACTTACCAAGAGGTTGAATAATCCAAACACCAGTAACACGATGCTTAGCCGAATCACTCCTATGTAGGTGGCCACGATGTTTTCTATGGTGATGTTTATTTCTGAAAAAAATCGAGAAGGTGGAAAAATACGCCAAAGAACCAGATCTCCTACGGGATTAAGGAGGATATTGATGATAAATAGAAACAATGAGATGTATAGAATCATGCTCTTATACATTTTCAATTGAGGGAGAACGCCGTACCTTTGGGCAAACCAGAGTACATTCACAAGAATAATTGTCAATAGGAGCGGATGATCATATAAAAAAGTGAGCAAGAATGTAGAGAAAAGATAAAAAGTGAATACAAGCGACCCAGCATCCCTTGTAGCCGATGGAAAAGAATACAAAGAAGTTTTTTTGGGCACAGTTGACAATCGATTAATCACCGGGGAATTTTGCAAGAAATGGAAATTTGGAAAATGTAGAAAATTATCCAGATTTCTTATTTCTATAGGATAAGTTACCATATAGAATAAGGGTTTTTCCCATTTATTATTTGTTATCCACTTATTGATCTCGGAAATTTCTTCAGAGTTTAGGTAAAATATGTGAAAGATAAACAAAAAAAAGAAATAGGTATCATAGGTTACTGCTTGGCCTGATTTGCGACCTTATTTGCGGCTTTCTCAATGGCTTCCTGATCCCCAAGATAATAATGCTTAATTGGTTTGAGATTTTCATCCAATTCGTATACTAAGGGATAACCCGTTGGAATATTCAAATGGGGTATTTTCTCTTCACTGATGTCGTCCAAATACTTTACAATTGCCCGAAGACTATTACCGTGTGCCACGATCAATATTTTCTTATTTTCCCTAATCATGGGAACAATGGTTTCATTCCAATAGGGCAATACCCGAGCTACAACATCCTTTAAGCATTCTGTAGCAGGGAGGTCTTCTTGCGCTAACGATTTATACATTTTATCATGTTTTGGATGTCTTTCATCGGCTTCTTCCAATGCGGGAGGTGGAGTATCATAGCTTCTTCGCCAAATGAAAACTTGATCGGCGCTGTGCTTTTTGGCGGTTTCAGATTTGTTCAATCCCTGTAAAGCACCATAATGACGCTCATTTAATCTCCAGTGACGAATTACGGGAAGCCACATCATATCCAACTCATCCATTGCAATCCACATGGTCCTGATTGCACGTTTTAGTAAGGAAGTAAAAATAATGTCAAAGGTATACTCTCCCTCTTTAAGTAACTCCCCCGATCTTTTTGCCTCACTGTATCCATTTTCTGAAAGATCAACATCTGTCCATCCCGTGAATCGATTTTCAAGATTCCATGTAGATTCTCCGTGTCGCAACAAAACTATTTTGTACATATAATCACTGTACATACATAAGAAAGCAAAATTAAAAGAATTTAAGGATGGATATTTTTTGCGTTGGTGAAGGTTGGTTAAATGTGTGGTTTAAAATAATAGAAAGAGAGAAAAAAAAAGTTAATCCTCGAGAATTTGACACCGTTTGCGGGTCAAGTTCAGAAGTGCTCGTTCAACATCGCCGGATCGAAATTCTAATGGGTTTTGACGAAAATCAATCATCTTAAGATTGGCTAAATCAATAATTGACGGGGGTAAAGCAATGATTTGGTTATTTTTGACATGTAACTCCACTAAATATAGTAATAAGCCTATAAAGGGTGGAAGACTTTGCAAATTTTGATTATTCAGATAAAGACGGGTGATATTGTTACCTTCCAGCACATAACCGAAATAGTCATCGGAATTTATATCTTGGGGATTGGTGTAATTTAATACCGGATCTAGGAGAGGTATAGGTCGACCCAATTCTTGTTCTAAGTAAGCCAAAATATCGAAATCCCATTGGAATATGATACTACCATAATATTCCACAAAAGACGTTGCTAATTTTTCGAAACATTGCACGCACATTCTTTGTCCAAGGTGATAAACATGCTCTTTTCTTTCCAAACCACATACGAGACACACTTCGGGGCGTTGGGCAATTCTATATAATTTAAGATTTTTTCGCCATATTACAAACCAAAATAACGCGTAAATAGTTACGGCGATACTTGTAAATAGGAGCGCATCTTCAGCCACAGGCACCAAAATTGGAAGGAAGAGAAAGTATGCAACCCAAAAAAATCCTGCAATTGAACACAAAATTAGAGGCACCCAGATTTTCCAATAGTGAAATACAAAATACGAGGCCACATATGCTTGGATGAATAATAATACAGCCAATACTTGAAAATACCACTTTAAAGAAAACCACAACCCAAAAGATACCACGACGATGTTCAGAATGATATCCCATTTAACTATAGGATATTTTTCTCTAGGGTCGTTTGCATAATCGAATCCCATATCATTTTTGTCAATCTATGTATAAATTTAAAAGTTTGTATTAGAAATTTCGGCTATTTCAGAAATCATAGGCATTGAATTGCTTAGGCATCCAAGTCGAAGCATCTGGGACACTACAAAATAATGCGTCAAAAATTTTATTAAGTTGCATGGGTAAAATAAACCGTGATCCTATGAAATTCAAAGTTACCTTTAACCAATCAGATTTAGATAAACGAAGTGAGAATAATCTCCATCGTTTTAATACCATGACTGTGTCTGAAGACATTCCTTCAATTAAAATTCAATTGCCCATTGGATATAATGGCCCCGCTAATAAATCAAACAAGGAAATCGAGTATACACCGGAAGATTTGTATTTGGGGTCTCTGGTAGGGTGTTTTTTTACGACATTTAGTGTAGTGTCTAAAAATTCAAATCTGGAATATGTTTCCATGTATATTATTGGCGAAGGCATAATGGAAGTTGTCGATGATGTCAAAATGATGTCTCAGCTTAACCAAGATATAACTTTAACGATTCCCACAGGTGTGAGTGAAAAAACGGCACTTAAAGTAATGGAAATTGCCGAAAAAAGATGTCCATTAGCCAATTCGGTCAAAACAAAGATTAATAATACCTACAAGATTATATTTTGGTGAAGAAACAATCATACCAAAGTAAATAGCATAATATTACAATAATACAACAATATAATGTTCAACAATACAATAGCACAAAAGTGATAAAAAATGAAAGTAATTATTATCGGAGGAAACCCGGCCGGATTAAGCGCCGCAAGTGCCATTAAAAAAGGGCATCCGGATTGGGATATCAATGTATATGAAAAGGGAGAATATATCTCCTATGGATCTTGTGGTATTCCCTATTACGTTGCGGATGAAGTGAAATCACTGGATAAACTCATGACCCTAACGCCAGAAATTCTTGAAAAGAAGCGACATATCCCCGTTCACCTCTTTCATGAAGTTACCAAAGTAGATTTCAAAAATAAATCGGTTAAAGTTAAGGATTTGAAAGATAATTCTGAATTTGATAAAAATTATGATTATCTGGTGATCGCGGTTGGGGGAAAATCCAATACAATAAAGATTGAAATCGCCGATGAACTCCTAGATCATCCCCGGGTTTTCCGAGCCCATACTCTGGTTCATGCTGAGAAATTGAAAACGTTCTTAAATTCCACCGAAATAAAAAATGTGGTAATAATTGGAAGTGGTTACATTGGTCTGGAGATGTTGGAAGCCTATGAAGCCTATGGTGTAAAAGATATTACGTTAATTGGTCCGAGATTGAATTTTCGTAGCCAAAGTCAAGAATTTGTGCAAAAGGAATTGGATAAACACCAAATCAAGGTAATTCTTACAGCTCGAGCTAAGAAAATTGAAAAAATCCCAGATTCGGACTCTCAACTCAGGGTCCTTTTGGATGATGGCAGCGAACTAATTACCGATGCAGTACAATTATCCATTGGAGTATTACCGGCCACCGATATGTTCCAGAATTCGGATTTAGAAATGCTGCCTAACGGAGCGATAGTCATTGATGAATATTGCAGAACAAATATCGATAATGTATATTCCGCCGGCGATTGTGCGACATCCCACCACAATATTCTTAAGAAGAATGTCTATATTCCATTGGCGCCAACAGCCAACAAGCAAGGACGGATTGCGGGAGAACACATTGCGGGAAAGACTGTAGATCCATTCCAAGGAGTAATCGGAACTGCCATTTTCAAGGTTTTTGATCTCTACTGTGCGAAAACGGGCATTACCGAAGCGGAAGCACGAGATTTGGGATGCCAAGTTGCCACAACCATGATCACCAACAATGAAATCGCCCACTATTATCCCAACGTCCAAAAAATGTCGATACTCTTGGTGTTTGACACAGAGTCGCATTTATTACTCGGAGCGGAAATAACGGCACCAAGCCCACTAGGGGCTAAGAAGATTGATGTTCTGGCCACCGCATTGGCAGCCAAAATGACCATCGATGACCTACAGAAATTAGACTTAAGTTATGCTCCACCCTTCGCTCCCGTCTGGGATCCAATTTTGATCGCGGCAAATATAGCTCGAAAGAAATTAAAATAACAAAAATGGATCTTTTTGGCTAAAATCCGCTCCCTACTGGAGTAGAATATTCTGCTGACCGATAATTGGTCATTTTTTCCTCTTTACTTCACAATGGCACATACATTGGCAGAAAAGTTTAAGGATCAGCTAATTGAAGAAAAAAAATTCCGAGACCCGATTGTAACCGAAATCACCGCCTCGAAATTCTATATAGCCGAAGAGTATCACCAGCGTTATTTGGAAAAGAATGGGCGATCTCGTTGCCATATCTAAGTGTCAAAGTCAAATATTTTGATAATTCAAGCGGTTGATAATAGGATCTCAATAACAATCTCAATGGATGAGAAGCAACTCTTGTTCAATAGTTTGCAGAATCAACGCTTTCAATTCTTCTTCCGATCGTTGGGATAAATCTTGCAAGTATTCTTTACGGAAGAATCGATCCACTTGGCGGAAATTCATACGGAAAATCTGTTGAATCAATTCTTTTTTCTCCATAGATTGGATTTGCTCAAGCGTTATGCCTTCAAAGCTCGAATTTTTCTCTTTCTTTTGATCTTTAAAGATACGTCCATCCCGGGAAGATTGGAAACGATCGAAATTCTCAACAAAATGGGGCAGATTATCTTGCAAACTGCGATCATCTTGGCGAAGATAGGATCGGGTAGGGTTTGAATGAATCATAGGGTGTCACCTCCAATGATGAAACTTTAACGAGGTTTAAGAACTGCGAAAATATTTGGTTCCCAAATCCACTTGACTCCAGTGAATTACAGTGTATGATAATTTTGAGAGGGGAAATTGTAAATTGGAGAGAATACTTTGTATTTGTGAAAGTATTCTGTATCCCTTGAACATGGTTGATATTTGAGAAATTCACCAAAATCAAAAAATTCTAAATTTTGCGAGTATTACTTAACTTGAAAAAAAATGAAACCGCAACGAAACGCAAACCATAAGCGTATTGAGAAAATTATGGCGGCCAAATTGAATTCTCCCCTAAATTCGGATTCTGGGAACAGAAGGGTAAAAAATGCAATTATTGAACTGGGAGTGGGGGATTATTTTCGAGGGACAGTTAAGATACTTCGAAAGGCTAAACCCGGTCCCTTAATTCTATCTGTATTTGATGGAACAGGAACAATAAATGCAATTGCCCATGATCGAATCTTTGAAGATGCCCATCCTCTTCCCGATAAAGAAAATGAAGGAAATAAAGGAAATATATACAATCTTGGAAACGTAATCATCAAGGACAATCGCAAAAAAAATCAAAAAAAATCAAATTCTTCTAACAACATTGACACTAAAACCAGCACGACCACCGGCAGTACCACCGATGAAAATACCGACACAACAAGTAAAACCCGATTATTAACTCCCGATGACATGAATGTAGATGATGTAGTCAAAATTTTCGGCAAAGTGGCCATGCACCGTAATAATTTGGAAATCGAAATAAAATCAATCCGCTCGTCATCAATGGATTTTACAGATATCATCAACACCCACACTCTCCCTGTTCGGGAGGATTTCAGCATTCAATCGGAACGATACGATTCCATGAAAGCCACCTTTGTAAACATAGCCCAAAGAATCCGTCGAGCAATTGTCGAAGAGCAACCAATCCTAATTCGACACCATAATGATGCTGATGGAATTTGTGCAGGACTGGTCATGGAACACGCAATCAGGAATGTGTTGGCAGCCCGGGAAATCAAACCGAAAAATCTGATCTACCGTAGTCCCAGCATCTCCCCCTTTTATGATCAAATTGATATGTTTCGTGACGTTAGCAAATTTAACAAATATTCCGACATATTTGGGGATAAAAGCCCCTTGATTTTACTCTTGGATACCGGATCCACCCCCGAAAATCTGTTTGCCCTTCAAATCTTACACAGTGTTCAATTTGAGTGTATTATTGTAGACCATCACAATCCGGGCAAGATCACAGATGGGAAAAGTCAAATTTGCCACTTACTTCAATTTCATCTGAATCCCTATCTTTTTGGATGGGACAGTCAAACCTGCGGCGGAATGCTTTGTTATGAACTGGCCCGATTTGTAGATGAAGATTTAGACGATCCACCGTTATATCCTGCAGTTGCGGCAGTGGCTGATCGATGTGATATTTCCGAGGTTGATTTGTATATTGAACAAACCAAGAAGACCAAGGAAGAATTGCTTGAATTTGCCCTTGTGATTGATTACCTCGCATACAATTTTCGGTTTGATGGGGGAGATGGCCTGTATGACAGAGTCTTTACAAATGAACAACTGGTAGAGATTATTGCAAAAGAAGTTCATCACCTTTTTGATGCCAGCTTCAATCGAATTCTTCCCACTATTTCAAGTACCAATCTGAATGGGGTACTCTACTCCGAGGTGGATTTAGAAAAATATACCCAGCGCCGTAAATACCCACCGCCCGGTAAAGTGTTAGGCAAGATTCATGATCATCTCGCAACCCAACATAAGGATTTGATTGTCTTTACGGGGGGATTTTTCTCCGATGGAATTATTATCCGGGCCACAGAACCCGTTCTTCCGGTCCCCGATCTATTGATCGAATTGCAGCAAGCGTTCCCAGAAGCGAATGTAAATGGAGGAGGACATGAACAAGCGGGTTCCCTGAAATACATTTCCGCCTTCGATGGAAGTATACGCGAATTCATAAAGAATCGCCTTGAAAATCGGGAATAAAGAACAGGAATTCTTGGGAGATCACCATGGCCAAAAAAAGGATTGCAATTTCGGGATCCTATGTGCTGGTTTTTCGACTCTGGGAATCTATTCAAGTGCGCGTTGGAGCCCTGGGTTTAATTAATTTTCAATCGGGATTTTACCTGTATGTCGGTTCTGCGATGGGAGGTCGATTATTGCAACGAGTTCATCGTCATATCAAACCTCCAAAGGATAAGAAAATACACTGGCATCTGGATTACTTGTTGGAAACAGCCGCCCACACCACCTCCCTTGAAAAGATTTTACTCTATCCTTCCATGGAGCGATGGGAATGTGAATTGGCCAAAATTATTGGTCAAAAATCCAATGGGAAAATTGAAGGATTCGGATCCTCGGATTGTAAGTGTGCCTCTCACTTATTTTACTGCACTCCAAACAATGTTTTTTCGCTGCTTCACTAAATATTATCAGATTATTAACATATCGTTTTGTGAATAAAGGGCATGAATTAGGAAACATTTTTATATTTGAAAATCACATTTGTGTCAAGGATCTGAAAATTATGGATTGCATTTTTAAAGGTTTAAATACAGCCGGATGTCTTTCTTGTCGAAAATGTGTAGGATTAGAACAATTAGT
>JABCSI010000052.1 GCA_018238965.1 Promethearchaeota archaeon | reverse complement strand
GAAGTTGATGTAGAATTTCACCAGGTTTATACGTAGGATTTACACCTGAAGCGATAGCTCCAAGAGAAGTTATTGCATAGTAGGCTACGACATATTGGATGCAATTTGGTAAATAGAGAGAAACAACTTCTCCTTTTTTAAGCCCCATCTTATACAAAGTGGATTTAAATTGTAATACATAAGCATGTAACTCTTTATACGTGACCATTGTATCCAGAAACCAAATCACGGGATCCTCGGGCCATTTTGATGCGGATTCTTTTAGCATATCGGCCAATGTTAGTGTAAAATCTATGTCTAGTTGATGGGGGACGCCCATGGGCCAGTGGGAACTTTGGAAAAACGGTCGATCTTCTGATACGGGATATTTTATCGGCATTTTATCGCTTCCATACATTTTAATTATTTTAATTTGATTTTGCTAACGCAAACCTTTTTTCTGCTTTATATGGGGGATATGAAAATAATTCAGCATTTGTTACCGTCACTGTAAAGGGTTTACCAATCTGCATATCTAAATGGCTCTGAACGATTGGAATCGATAGGGAAACCGAACCAACTGGATGTTCCATTAATATTGTAGAATGGGGGATCCAAGGTTGATTCGGGGGGCGACGATAAATCACGCCTTTAGCACATTGTAGCTCTATCATGGTTGAACGGAATGCACTTAGGGTTTTGTTTTCTTTGGGATTGAGGAACAGTACATCCGTGGAGGGAAAATAGGCAATACTCGAAAAATCAATGTTGAACTGCGGAGTAGCCGAAACAAACTCTGTGAGGTCTTGGATATAGGAGGGATCTAATAGATTGGAATGTTCCATAAGGGTGAGATGTGGAGGGATTTGAAAATCAAATTTTCCGGGTATTTGTTGTTTTTCCAATAGATCTCGTTGTAAATTGCGGAATATTTCTGAACTCCTCCCATCAAAGGTTAAAATAATTCCCGTCCACGGATCCATATTATCTAGTATGCTACGCTCAGAGTTAAAAAAGTAATGACAAAAGGATAATTCCCCCAATATTCGAATATTTTTTCAGCGATGGGAGCTTTCCCTAACATGGTAGAGCATGGGTTTAAACGGATTACATGGATTGTTATTAGATCTCGACGGAACGCTTATCAAATTTCAGATAGACTACAGTCAATGCCGTGAAAAAACCATCGAAATTTTGGAAGAGAACGGCTATCCAAAGCATGAACTTACCACTGAAACATTTGTTCTCAAAATGCTCGGAAAAGCTACGTACTTTTTTGAACGAACACTATGCTACTCTGAAACCCAGATAAAGACAATAAAATCGCAAGTTAATGACGAAATCGCAAAAGTGGAATATCAAGCAGCTTTGAAAGCCCAACCTATTCCCCAAATGGAAAAATTGCTGAAATATGCAAGAGAAAAGGACTTGAAAACTGGGATAATTACGCTAAATACCAGTAGAAATGCCAAGGTCTCCCTAACCCAAGCGAACTTGCATAGATATTTCCCTGATGAATCTCTGATAGTGGGAAGAGATCAAACTACAAACCATAAACCCCATGTTGACCATGCTCATACGTTATTAGATCGCATGCACCTAACTCCAGAGCAAGTTTGCGTCATTGGGGATCATCCTTCTGACATAGAAGTTGCTAATAACATTGGAGCCCGATCGATTGCTGTGGTTTCTCCTAAACATCCCCGAGAAGAATTCAAAACACCCTATTTTGTTCAGCAAAACAATCCTTACCCGAAAATAATCGAAATTTTAGAAACATTTCGGATAAAATCGAGAGAATGAGAGGAAGTAATAAAAAAGTAATACTAATTGAAATGAGTTCATCCCCTAATCCTCAATAAATAACAACATCTTTGTGATATCGCAAGATATATAACGCATTCGTTGTGTATCTTGTTCCAGAATAGACGAATACAACTGAGAATACATGACGGTGGGAATGCCCCATTTAGATGATGGTGGTTGACTACTTTCTGACGCCATATAATTTTATCTTACTATGCTTTAAAAAATCCGAAAATAGTGATAGATTAGCAAATTTGTTCAATAAAAGTGGTTATTGATCCCCATTGATACAGTTTTGTTAATTTCGATTTCATTGTTATAAAAATATTAATTGTATCACTAACTTAGAGCTATCACTAACTCTCGTTCTATTTTTCTGGGTGAATAAAATAATGATTAATATATTCAGACTCAATCTTTTGATAAATGCTATTTTAAAGACTCTGACATCAAAATTATATGGTGTTCTTATCTTAAATCCAAATCACATAAAAATTACCGCTTTCTTTCAATCTGATATGGATCCTACTCTAAAAGAAAATCTAGAAGAATTAATGGATACCAAAACAGTTCAAGAATCCGTTAATTTTGAATCAAAAAAGGTAGGAGTTTATACTTTTTCTACAGAATATGGTCGAATCATGTACACTGAAGCGGGATCCGAGGCAATTCTTGTCTTTCTAGCCCCTCTTGAAGTGAATTTGGTCGAATTATTCCCTTATATCTTTTTATGTGCAGAGAAAGCAGCTCGCATTAATTTGGGCAAAGAAGTGACAATGGTTATACCAGATTTTACCATGGAACCTGTGAACAACCCAATTGGTGAAGAAACACACATGATTCATCTTGAAAAGGGGAGATTCTCCATGAAGGTAATTTTGGGAGGGGATTCAGGAGTGGGAAAAACCACGATCGTTGAACATTTTGTTCATGGAATGCTTTCCGATGATTACAAAAGCACTATCGGAGTCAATATTATGACTAAACACATGGAATTCCCGATGTGGGATATAAGAGTGGATTTTTCGATATTTGACATGGGTGGCCAAGATATTTTCAAACCCGTGCGGAGTTCATATTACGTCGGTGCCCGAGCTGGCTTTATTGTGTTCGATGTGACGCGCCCCGAGACGTTTGAGCACATAAAGGATTGGTATGAAGAGGCATTGAGAAGTGCTCCCGATATCACACTGATTCTAATCGGCAATAAAATTGATTTAGTGAACGAACGGAAGGTGACAGCTGCGCAGGGACGCCAATTGGCGGAAAAGTATAAAATAAAGTATTTAGAAACATGCGCACTCAATAAAGATATTGTTGATGAGGCCTTCCGCACTTTAGGCTTTTCTTTCATTCTTAATCATAATCAAGTCATGATTAAAAAGGAATGATATAATTCGATTTTTTCAATTTCAATTTTTTCCTAAAATATTAAAGCCACTTTGATACATAGGGTCCATCTAATGAATAGCCGAGTTTATAAAAGTATTCCCGAACACCTATACCGGCAATGACACAGATTTTATCATAATTCAATTCACGGGCTAACTTTTCGGCTTGCTTCATCAATTTTTTCCCAAATCCTCGGTGTTGAATTTGACTGGCATGGGGATCAGCGTCATGGGTAACGATTTCTCCAACTACACGTACTTCCCTTACAATGACAGATTTTTGTTGATTTATTTCTTTTCGGTGGGCTTTGGATGAAGGAAGACGCAAACGCAGGAATCCAATCAACATATTGGTTGATGGGTTTTCATAAGAGAGAAAATATTCCATCCCCCCCGAGGCTTCATATCTTTCTACCAAAAATTCAATTTGGGAAAAATCTACCGCATCCCCGACGGTACCGCTGGCCAATGCTTTAAATCCTTCTTCGCGACATCGAATACAATTGCAGGTGGTTCCTTGGGTGCGCATATATTTCTGGACAATCTGCCGGAGATTGCTATTTTTCACCCCGTCCACAATAAGATCCATTGGAATGTCACGTTGAATACGCTGGATACGAACATAACGGGGAATATTGGCCTTAACCTGGGCAATTAATTCCACAATCTTCTTTTGTGGGTAGGGAACGTACTTTCCTTGAGTGTAAAGATCATACAACTGGGTTCCTTCAACTACAAGGGTCGGATATATTTTCAGCATATCGGGACGATAGTTCGGGTTATCGAACAATTCCTCAAATACCTCCAAATCGATTTCATAGGATGATAAAGGGAGGTTAGGCATCATATGGGTATTTACCTTAATTCCAGAATCTTTTGCAACTTGGATTGCACGTATACTATCTTCCAGAGTATGGTTCCGATGAGAATATTCAAGAATATGCGATTTTGTTGTTTGAATCCCTATTTCAATTCGAGTAATCCCGAGTTCAAGCATCCGATCCATATGTTCTTCGAAGCAATAATCGGGTCGGGTTTCAAATGTAACCCCTATTAACCGAGTTTCTGAGGTTTCCAATAATTTCTGGGCAGTGGATATATCCGGGCTTCGTTGATGATGATTGTATTCCAATTTCTTAAAATTCAATATGGCGTCAAAGCAACCTTGCATGAACTCATTCTGATATGATTCCGGAGTATATAGAAACGTCCCGCCCATGATGATTAATTCGATTTTATCGACCTGATGCCCGATTTCCTGTAAATCCATTAAACGATGAAAAGTTTGTTGATACGAATCGTAATGATACATAGCCGAACGCATAGCTGCTGGCTCTCGTCCGGTATAGGATTGAGCAACCTTTTGCGTGGGTTGGGATTCATTTCCGGGACAAAAAATACATTCCCCTGGACAACTTTTCGCATTTGCAGGCGATGGAGCAGTCATTACAGCTACAATAGTTACCCCCGACAGAGTGCGGGTAAATCGTCTACGTAATATATGACGCAAATCAATTTGTTCTTGTGGAGTGGCATAATCCCATATTTCCGAATTACGGATAACGGATTTAAAACCATGTTGTTTCCCAATTCGACACTTTATAGCCGTTAATTGCTTTTTAGGGGTGCGGGGATTTTTGGATAAATATTCAATTATATCCCGTGCGGTTTCACGGACAATTTGTGCCGAATTTTTAGAAGAGATCATAGAATCTACCAACCTTTATGCAACAAACAAACTTCAATGTATATCTGGAAGGCATGTAATTTCATTTTTGTGATAAATAAAACAAAGCGCGAAAATTAAAAAAGAAAAATTCACCCTCTATGTATTTTCTATATAGAATAAGGCTTGCCCGATAAATCTCGATGAAATTTCCCAAAATCGGTACAATCTACCAAAGTTTCACCTCGAAAAATTGGACCATCTCGACATACTAATAATCCCATCGGTTCTAATGCACACAATCCGCAGAGACCAAATCCACACCGCATCATACGTTCCAGACTTATCTGCACTTCAATATTATGTTCCAAGCAAATATCAACTACTTTTTTAAGCATAATCTCTGGCCCACAGGCATACACCGTAATTGGAGAAGAAACTGATTGATCAAGGGAAAATTGCATAAGATTTTGAATTATTTCTTCCAATTTAACAGTCGCAAATCCCTTAAACCCTAGTGAGCCATCGTCTGTACAAAGATAGAGGTTCTCAGTTGATTCTGATTTGAGTAATTGTTTCAATTCCTCAGTATAAATTAATTGGGATGCGGATTGCGCCCCCTCTATACATATTACTCGGTCGATTTGAGAATCTGAATCATGTTTTTCCAAGTTTTTACATTCATATACAAAAGGAAGAACTGATGCCATTCCAATCCCACCCCCCAAAATTACAGCTGTACCCTTGCGGGGTTCATACCAATTGCCATAGGGACCACGGATACCAATATTATCACCAACAAGTAATTGTGAAAGAGCCCGGGTCGCATCTCCAACTATTGCCACAGAAATACTTAAGATTCCATCTTCGGTGATTTGTACGACAGACATAGGGATTTCATCAATCCCAGGAACCCATACCATAACGAATTGGCCGGGTTTTATTTGGATCGGTTCGGGAATAGGATCATATTTTACCCTGAAGGTCTTCACCCGAGGAGATTCGTCGGAGATTTCCAAAATGGGAGTTTGATATGGCCGATTCAATCGGTAATCGCGATGGGGAGTTACAGGCATTCTTTTGGTTTCCCCTCCAATTGTTCTGTATACTGATGAGCTTTTCCACGTAAATCCATAATATTTGAAACATTTTCCGATTCTAGAAACTGCGTTAATCCTTGATTAATTTCCTGAAGAATGTGATCACCTTGATAAAATGCAGATCCAATTTGGACTGCCGATGCACCAGCGTATACGTATTCCAAAACATCTTGCCAATTGTATATCCCGCCAACTCCAATCAAGGGAATATTTACGTGGGGGTAAATTTCATAGATCACACGCACTCCAATCGATTTAATTGCTTTACCAGATACACCTCCAATCCCATGCGATAGAAGGGGACGTCCAGTTTTATAATCCAACGCCAGTCCTCTCAGAGTGTTAATGGCTACAATTGCATCGGCGCCTGCTTTCTCTGCTGCTTGGGCAATAGGGATAATGTTCGCAATGTTGGGTGTTAATTTAGCAAAAACAGGTATCGAGACAGCTTTCTTAACCGCTAGAGTAAATTCATGGGTTAAATCTGGGGATAGAGCAATAGAAGCAACTTCAGCATGGGGACACGAAATATTAATCTCAATGGCATCACAACCTGCTTTTTCGGCAAGTTTTGCCATTTCGGCAAATCCTTCGGGGCCATCGCCAAACACACTTACAATAAGTGGGATGTTTGAATGCTTCTTGAATTCAGAAATTTCCAAAAGCATTTGATCGATACCCGGATTGGCCAAGCCTACCGAATTGAGAAACGTACCATCTTCGATTTCGATAATGCTGGGATTGTTATACCCATAACGGATTCTTGGACCAACAGATTTCGTAGTGATTCCCCCTATTCCAGCTCGTGCGAGCCGTAACATGGAGGATGGAGCCACACCCAAAATCCCCGATGCCAAAATAAGAGGATTGGGAAACTCAAGATTTGCGATTTGGCAGTTCAGCATTTTTTATGCATTTTTCCTATGCAATATGCACTAATTATTCTATTCTTATATACCAAACTTCTTAACCTTATTCTTATACTGTGAGTTTCTTATTTACTATTTTATCCCACAAATGCTGCGAAATTGCGATGAATTGTGGATTTTTGGGAGGATCTAATAAATAAATATTTTGAATATAATCATGTTCTCCCATAAATTCTACGATTCTATATATAGCATAATTCAAATCTTTCACAACACCAAAACAGGCTTCATCCATGATTCCAAATTTATAACCAGACTCAACTTTTGTTATGAAGTAATCCGAGGTTTTGGGTTCTCCTTTTTGATGAAAATCAAATTCTTTAATACCATTTTCTTGATCAATGAATTGGAGGTTTTCTCTGCCCTTTCGAGAGATAGGTTCCATTCGAGCACGAATTTCAGTTATATCAATCACAGAACCTTGACAATTCTTCTCTATTAAGGTGTTTTTCTTCTTTTCTGGTGAATTAATGATTGTGAATCCCTCATTATAGTGTTACTACTATAGATAAAAGGGGATATATATATTTGAATAATTAGGATGTTCCCAATAACTTTGAATGGATTCGTTGTAAAATACTGGAGAGTGATGATTTTGCAACTTCGATTTCCCGGGCTAATTCGGTCAAGGTAATTTGGCGGGGTGATTCATAATATCCCTTCTGTTTCGCACTAGTGTATACTTCAAATTGCCGAGGAGTCAAAATATTATGTAACAAATCTTCAGAGTAATTGCCAATGCTCTTTATCTCTACAATTAATCCCTGATTCTCTAAATCTCGAATAAATTGGTCGATATTCGATCGTGTGCTACTCACAACAAATTCTGCCACACCATTTGATACCGGCACAGGTAAATCAACCAGAATCATATTTTTTACAATAGTCAGCAACAAAATATGGTCTTTGGTTATAGTATTTAGAATCATCTGGTTGGGAGTTCGCTCCATTATAGAATAGGAAATAATGGAAGGATGATTATCTAACTCTTGCAGAAATGATTCAGGTACTGAACCCGTAATAACAATAAGGGAATTTCCAACGAATGGATCCTGTTCAACTGGGATGAACGCCTTAATCTCGAATTGCAGATAAGTGTATTTTTTAGTTAGCGATAACCAGAGTTGTGTGGGAAAAGTGATCAACAATTTTGATTTCGCGCTAGATCCATTCATACTTACATCTAGCGCGAAATCAAAAAAGATTTTTGGTCATCAATATTATTTCTAGGTGATCAGTATGAAAACCTTCATAGCTCCATCTATACACGGGATTATGGCAATTAATGAGAAAGATGAATTGATAGATTTTATCTTCCAAGATCTCTCTATTTCGGATTTATCTAAGCAATATTTTGAAATTATAACCGGAAATTGCCCTGAAGATCTCCAAGTAATGCTCAACCGCTTAAATACTAATGGAACTACCACCTTTCAAACTGAGAACCCGCATTTGAAAAAAATAATCGGAGCAGCTCTCCCAATACCTGTTGAAATTCTTACTAACGAAAAAAGACTCCGAGAAGTCTATGAAAATGCCCGAGTTTATTTCAGAGAGAGAGGTCTCAACTATTCTTCGGAATCTATCTTAGAAAGAACCAAAGTGCTCTCCGAATTTCTTACCAAAACTCAAATTTCAGAGACAGCCACTCAAAAAGATTACTTAATCAAACAAGCGGTTGATACAATTGTGGAATTAGACAAAGCCATAAATTTTTTCTCCACACGGGTCCGTGAATGGTATGGTTTACATTTTCCCGAATTAACCGATAAACTCATCGACGATAATATTAAATTTGCTAAATTTGTTGCGAAAATTGGAGTGCGGGAAAACTTCTCACAATCCCAACTATTAACCCAGTTGCAATTAAGTGAAGGCCAAAGTGAAGAATTGATATTGAAAGCAGAACGATCCATGGGAGGCAAATTATCTCCTCAGGAATTCCTGCCGATTAAACAATTAGCCGATCAAATTATTGTGATGGCCGATTATCGAAAAAACTTAGAAATTTATATTTCCGACGCCATCGATGAAGTGGCTCCAAATGTAAAAGCTGTGTTAGGGTCACAGATTACCGGGAAACTGTTAGCAATTGCAGGAAGCTTAGAACGATTGGCCCATGTTTCTTCCAGCACACTCCAGATGTTTGGAGCAGAAAAAGCGCTATTCAAAGCAATCAAATCGGGAGGAAAAACTCCAAAATACGGAATCCTCTTCCAATGGAATAAGATCCGATCAGAAAAAGCCCATCTTAGAGGGAAGATCGCCCGAATGGTCTCTGGAAAGATTAGCATCTTAGCTAAGGTAGATTATTACAAAGGCGAATTCATTGGAGAAGAATATAAGAAAGAAATCGATCGGAAGATTGCATTACTTCAAAAACAACACCCCCGACCACCGAAACGAGAAAAACCATCATTTGATCGCAAACCGGGTCAAAAAAGAGGATCAGGTCGACCACAAGGTAGGGGAGGAAAATCTTATCAATCTAACCGCTATTCAAAAGGAAGATCCGGTGGTTCAAAGGGATATGATAACAGATCCAGCTCTTCTAGAGGAAGATCTGGTGATTCAAGAAGGAGATCCGGAGATTCTAGAGGAGGATCCGGGGATTCGAGAGGAAGATCTGGAGATTCTAAAGGAAATTACTCCAGACCCCGCAACACCAATCGGAGGGATTAGATATGGCAAGAATACGTAGACATCCAAAATTTGACGGAATATATCAAAGCGGACCAAGCAATCTCATGAGATTGTATACATTAAACTTGGACCGAAATAAAACTATTTATGGTGAGAGATTAATTGATGAAGGAGAGAAACAATACCGGGAATGGAATCCCTATCGTTCGAAGCTTGCTGCAACCATCAAAGCAAATGCTCGAAAAATATTCCTGGATCGAAATTCACGATTACTCTATTTAGGCGCCTCAAGTGGAACTACCGTAAGCCATTGTTCCGACATTCTTACTAATGGAATCATCTATGGAGTTGAATTTTCCCCCCGATCTCTCCGTGAGTTGGTACAAAACTGTGCCGATCGCCCAAATGTAATTCCTATTTTGGCAGATGCGAATCATCCTTATGAATATAGTTCATTAATCAGCGACAGAGTGGATGTGATATATCAAGACGTAGCACAACCCAATCAAACCGAAATCCTCATTAAAAATATACACCGATTTCTTAAACCGAAGGAGGGTAAATTTATCTATACTATCAAATCCAGAAGCATCGATACTACTGCAAGTCCCAAGCAAATTTTTGCTCAGGAAATAACTAAACTGGAAAAAGCTGGTATGCAAATTTTAGATAATGTTTCCATCAATAGATTTCAAACAGATCACACGGTCATATTTGGAAGGTTTATCGAAAAGAAATAGGAAATTGATATAATCTAAAAATCGGTAATTTTTTTCTGTGTTCTTCCCTCGTTATAGGCTTTGACAATATTTTCGGCCGTTTTCCACCAAGTTCGCACAATAGGAGGGAATTTTTGATACTTAGCATAGTAATCTTTGAGAAATCGTTTAGTTTTAGGATCACTGGGATATCCTGACCCCAAATCCCCGTATTTGATCTTATATTTTTCAATCTCATGGTCCCGAACTGTTTTCGCTAAAATTGAGCCCGCTCCAACTATCTTAAAAATAGCATCTCCACGATGTTTGGAGATCACTCGATCCGGAGTAAAGGTGAGGAGACCTTTAATTGTTCTTCCAAAGCGATCTTCCACCGTATCGGCGGCATCCAGATATATTGTATCTGGAGAAGGTTCCATACTGTTGATCAATTCCGCAAATTTCCGCTCTTCGATTTGATTTAAAGTAATATGTTGAATATAATGGAGATCATTGATTTCTTGTGCAGATATAATTAGGGATTTGTAAGCAAGACTGATATTTTTAATTTTTTCAACCAAAATGGCGCGTTTTTTCGGAGTAATTTTCTTAGAGTCATCAACTCCAATTTCCTCTAACACATGCAATTCCGATTCTTTTAGCATTACACACCCTATAACGAGTGGTCCAATAACAGGTCCTCTACCGGCCTCATCTAATCCCGCAACAATCATAATTATTTACAAAAAGAGAGATCATTTCAAGTTTATGAATATTGTTAGAAAAACAAAATTAGGGGGTGTTTTGAGTCCTTGAGTTTTGAGTTCTTGTTCTTTTCCGAAGGATTTTTTTAAACTCTTCAGGATGTTCCAATCCACGCAATTCTTTGGGAAACAAATAGGGAACAGCATATTTCTTGGCGCTTTCTTCATCGTAGATCTCAGCATTATATATAATAGCCCCATCAACCTTATGCCTAGATATTTCTGGAAGAAAATCACGTTTTAATTTCGCTTGAAGATCGCTCTTCGACTTGTCAAATTGGGTCCCCCCAACGAATTGATATTGAATATCAGATTCTTCATCATCAACCTCCTCATAAATAAATAGATCAAAAGGAGCAGTCTTCGTCCAATAGACCATATGACCGGTATCAGAGACAATTTCATTTATTTCTTTCATGAATTCTTGCGTTTTTTTCGTAACCCGGCGTTGCAGTTTATTGTTTAATTTTAAGATTGAGAGTGAATCCTTCAAATAAGTATAGAAGTCCAAGGGAATTACAACGGATTCACCTAAAATTGATTCAATCAGATTCGCATTATCTTTGGATGCCCGCATTCCCTTTGTCTCATATTGGGAAACCGCCTTGGATGAAATATCTAATTTTCGAGCCAAATCTTGACGAGACATGCCCTGTTTTTTTCGGAGAACCCCTAATTTCTCACCATCAATATCATAAAAGAAACCACCTTGTTTAGCAATAGCGAGGGGGAGAGTTGGTTGAGTTACAATCCGGGAAAATGTATAAAGATTGGATGCAATTAACCCACTTCGCACATATAGAGCATCGTTTTCTAAGGGGGAATGACGGTTTTGAATTCCCACGATCATTGGAAGGGCCTCTAAAATGCGACTGACTATTTTCAATTCAGCAATGATATGGGGTTTAAGATTATCTATGTTATCAATAACCTTAACGAGTAATTTAGGTGAATGGGAAGAGCGGTGTCGGGCCAAGATTTCGAAGCATAGGTCAACTCCGTAAGATAGATTTTCAAAGATATGATAATCTGATCCACCTAATAAGCTTAGCACCTCATCCAGTACTGTTTTCACGGCATCGCTACAAGAACTCATTAATATTCCCCAAATTACTTCGAATTTGATTATCTACCAATATATTGAACGAATTCAACAATAAAAGAATTTGGATACAGAAAAATAAGGCGCTCAATCAGAAAGGAGGGTCAAATCTATGCCATAATCATAATTTACGAAGACTCGGGCCATTTTTTCGCCCTTTTCTGTGAAATAAATGTGATAATCGCGTCCCACTTTTACTCGGGTGATGAATCCCCAAGAATGAACAAGTTTATCTAAAATATTTCGATTGAGGCGCATATATTGACTAGTATTATAATTTCGTGCATCTTTGTTGGGAGCTACTTCTAATATCTTAAAAACTTCAAATACATAATGAAATATATCCTTTTGTTTGACAAAGTCATGAATATGTCCATGTACATCTTCCTTTCCGTGTAAAGTATACAGAATTTGAAGAGCTTGGATCAGTTTTTGATCAGGGTGCTTAAATTCAAATTTGGGGGGATCAGCAACCTTTAGCGCCCCCGAATGTGTGGATTCTGCACTCAAATCGTACATTTCAGAGAAGGGATAAATGATTTCAATATTTTCCCATAATCTGCTCGCATCTACATTAGCTATAGCAACCATTTTACTACCGGTGCCGAGATTGATCTTGAATTTAACAGCGTGCTCAGGGTGATCTTTATTCTCTTGATTAATAATGCTAGCTAAGTTGGATATTATTTGATAATAATCCACATAGTTAATGCCACGCTCAACAATTTCACATTCGGGAAGCTTAGCACGGATCACGGAAAGGTTTTTGTCTCTGTAATCGAGATGAACATCTATCCGATTTCCATCGTCGAAATGAAAATAGTATAATGCATTTGGGCATTCTTCCAGAATGGGATCGATGATTCGAGCCTGTTCGTGAACATTGTATGTAATATGCACTTTCCAAATGGGAGAATTTTTAGTCATTAAGATCAAGATTCTTTAGATGAATATGGATTTAAAACTCTTCGATCTTTTAATCCTCCAATGTTTTACTGCCAACTTTGAAGTTTATATCCAGAGTATTGGTAAGCGTTTGATTGGAAAGATCTAAAATGCACAACAAGACAGTCTGGAAAATGTATCGAAGCAAGTGAACACATTTCTGATTCATTATCGATAAAAGCCACCAGATTATTATTTGGATCTATACGCATCTGTTCTAAGAAGGCCTGTTTATGGTCAAAATCAGAAATATCTTCATTCTTCATGCTGAGAGTGAATGGAATTCTTTTTAACAATGGAATATTGTTAAATAGGAACATTTGTGTAGATTCTTGCATTCGAGATTTGGGGCGCCCCGTAAGAAAGATGATATGGATTTTTTTGGACCACAACCATTCAATAAAGGAATTTACTCCGGGAAAGAGACGATCTTGGTCAAGAAATTTATTAGATAGAAAGTTATCTAGGAATTTTTGCTTAACCTGCTTATATTCCTCGGAGGAATTGCAAAAAGGTTCCAAATATGGTAAGATGGAGTAGGTAGACTGCTCTCGAGTGAGAGAGCTGAGAATTTCAGATTTTTGGAGATGTGGGTAATTGGGAAGAATCTCCTCGAGTAAAATTTGGATTTGACGGGGCCAATTATTCAAAATTGTTCCATCCAGATCCATAATCAGATAATTTGAAAGCCCCTCGATCTGATTTTTTTCTTGGGCTTGGGCTCTGAGATGGAGATCAATTTGAGATTTTAGAAGTTGTACATTAAGTTTCTGATCTCTCAAGGATTTTTGTCGGAATCCCATAGTATTTTTAATACCAGAAAGTTTGAAGGATATTGAATCCATTTTCAAAAGATATTGAATTTAGGATTATATAAATATCTACAAGTTAGCATTCTGATGAAAATGTAAGCAACAATTAATATATGGCAATAATAATTGTTGAAACTGCCAGTTTTTTATGCTACTTTCCACATGTCAGCAACAAATTAATATTGGCATACTTTCTCCCTTCTTTCTATTTTGTCATTTCTTATTGCTGTTAGTGGTCGTCAATAATTAAGAGTGACATCAAAAAATGTGATATGATCGCTCTAATGTATGGGTCGTATTACGATATAGTGCAAATGACACTCTTTCTTTTATGCAGTTTTCCATAAACCTCAGTTGCGCACACAACATTGCGTAAGTGAATATCACAATGAATATAAAGGAAAACCAAGAAAAAAAGCGTAGAATGGAGCGAGCTTTAGCCCTTTATCATGACAAAGGGATCTCCAATAAAGATATCGCATTAATTTTGGGGTGCTCTGAACGGTCTGTGATTAGATGGAAGAAAGAGATAAAAACACCTGATCAATCGGGATCCCAAATAACAAAATCGCCTCGAAAACGAGCTAAGCAGTTTTCTCCAGAAATTTATCAGCGTATAGATGAACTGAAGGAAGAAGCACCTGCAAGAACTGCCACCACAATCCGTAGAAAATTGCAAGAAGAGATTACAGTGAGAATTCCATCGATTTCATCAATTCGGAATTACCTCAGAGAAAGAGGGTATTCCAAGCAAGATCATAATGGTCGACAAGGGTATATTAAATTTGAAAGAAAATCACCCAATGATCTATGGCAAATTGATATTGCTGGAGTTCAAACCGTGGGACATCTCGGGAAGACATATTTAATTGCAATTCTCGATGATTCCTCGCGTTTCATCGTTAGTGCACGGTATTTTCAAGATCAAAGAGGGGTAAACGTATTTAAGGTACTCCGGAAGGCTTTCAATGAACATGGTAGGCCGAATCAAATCATTGCAGATAATGGGGCGCAATTTCGAAATGTCACTAAGACCATCAACAGCCGATATATCAATCTTCTTACGTCTTTGGACATAAAACCGATTTTTTCAAGCCCATATCATCCGCAATCGAAAGGTAAGCTAGAACGGTGGTTTGGTACCGTCCGTCAGCTATTCTTACCTGAAGGAAGATTGCAAATCCAATTACATCCCGAGTGGACCCTTAAAGACTTCAATCTTTTCTTCTATTCGTGGTTAGAATGGTATAACTTTAAGAAACCTCATCGTTCATTACCAAAAAAATATCCTCCTGCAAATAAATTTCTGGATAAATTATTGCGAATCTCCCGGCCTTTGAACACAATTATTAATTGGAATAACTGGATCACTACATTTCATAAACGAAAAGTGACTAAGACCAATTCTATTTCGTTTCAAGGAGAAATAATTCAATTGCCTCCAGGATATGTGGGTTGTAAAGTCGATTTAAACGTGTTAGATACAGAAATAGAAATTTATCATCAAGGAAGACTGATTAAAACCTTTATAAAGGATGATTTAGTTCTGAATCCCCATGCAAGGAAGAGTTATCGAAGGATTGCCCAAAATGGAACAATTCAATACCAAAAGAAGTATTATTCGATTGATTACAAATTAGCAGGGAAAAAAGTCGAAATAAAAGAAAGTTTCGATGCAACCGAGCTTTACTTTTATATCGAAAATGTGTTGGTGAAACGTTTATCTCGATAACAAATCTTATCTGGTGAATAGTTCATCTTTTTTTTTAATTATGGGATGATCCGCATATTATCCACCAAAAGAACATTTCAGAAAAAGTGACAAAAGTTAATTGTTGGATGGGCGACAAAACATATTACTACTAACACAAAATAGATAGAATCAAAAAAAAAATGTAATATCAAGGATATGGAGAAATTCAATCTCTTTACCATACCAAGGTTCTGAAATTAATTAGTGTATCTTTACATGAACCGATGTGGAGAGGGGTAAATTTCGGGATGAGTTTCCGCACCAAATCGCGTATTCTCCATTATCTACGGTAAATGCATGTAAATCCTCCGAGAAATGTTCAAAAGAACTTCGATCTAGGCGAATTGAGACCGTTTTAGATTCCTTGGGTTCAAGAAAAACCTTATCAAAACCCTGGAGTTCCTTCGGGGGTTTATCCACGGTGCCCTTAACATCCTCGACATAAATTTGCACGACTTCCGCCCCTGCTTTCTCACCGGTGTTTTTCACCTCAACCGAAACAGTTATATCTCCCATTCCGTCAAATTCGGAGCGATCAACCTTCACATTGGAAAATTCAAACGATGTATAGGATAATCCAAATCCAAAGGGAAACATCGGTTCCACGCTGTACTTATCAAAATATCTGTACCCAATGAAGATACCTTCCTCATAATAGATCTTTTTGGCTTTTAGATCTCCGGGGAAGGTTCGCTTCGATTGGTGTGCAGGATGATCTGCAAGCTTTTTCGGATAGGTCACGGGTAACTTACCGGAAGGATTCACGTCTCCAAATAATGTGCGGGCGATGGCATGTCCTCCCATCATTCCGGGATACCAAGCGTTAAGAATCGCTGGTACATCATCATACCACGGTTTGATACTAACGGGACTTCCCGCAACCAAGACCACAATAGTGTTCGGGTTTTTTGCAGCAGTATCACGGATTAATTCTTCCTGTTCGGGGGCAAGTTCATACCGTTTTCGATCGGCGCCTTCGGAATCTCCCTCAACCCCAAATAGCATATTTTTAAACATACTCCCACCATGATCCAAACCAACAACAAGTATTACTGCATCGGCATCCTCAGGAGCGTTAACAATTTCCACTTTGTCCTTGGTATAATCCACAATACCCATATATGGTGTAATAAACTTAGATGGAACTGCCGCAGAGCTGCCTCCTTGAAACATTTTTCCAAAAGACTTATCGGCATTCGGACCCAA
>JABCSI010000291.1 GCA_018238965.1 Promethearchaeota archaeon | reverse complement strand
CAATACTTGAAGCTAACTTGGGGCTGTCTCCTTCACAGGTTGTATCCAGATGGAGAATATATCCACCCTGGGCTTTAATATATGCTTTCACTAGTGTCCCAATATTAATCGAATAAATTCAATTGGTTACACAAGTGACCTTCCAAAGGTTTTTGTTCAGTGTTTGTAACTAATTGTAAAATAGGAACTTTCTCAAACATACTTAGACTCAAAATTTGTAAAAAAGTGTAGAGAGTGATGTCCAATTTAAGGCGTTTTTTAATTATTGAAATAAGAATATATACCGAAATTGCAGTCCAGATTTGGATTTTTACTGTGTTTTCCGTGGTTCCAAAAAAAGATTTGATTCGTAAATGTTGTTTGATCCATTTGAAAAATAATTCTACCTGCCAACGATATTTATAAAGTTGTGCAATAATAATTGCTGGGAGCGTAAAGTTATTTGTTAAAAAAGTATAACTCTTATTTTTTTTAACATCGAAGTATTTTACGCGACGAAGTTTTTCTGGATATTTTTTAAAAGATTTAGAATCAGTTAGAACAATAAACTGGTCACATTTCAAACCAATAGATTTGTCAACAGGGTTAGAATAGATTCTACGAAATTTTAGATTTGATTTAGCACGAGTAACGAAAAATGAACCATACTGATTGAGTATATAAAGACGAGCAAAGTCAATATAGGCTCGATCCATTATGTAGTAAGAACCTGGTTCTGGTTCGAGTTCATCGAGAATATAGACATCGTGAACTTTCCCATCGGTAATTCTGATAAACGATGGAATGTTGCCTCGTAAGTCAAGTAAAATATGTAATTTAATTGCTCCTTTTCGTTTTCTAAATTTTGCCCATGGGAATAGAGAAAGGCATAAATCAATGGTTGTTGAATCAAGTGCGTAAACAGTTTCATCCAGTTCAATGCCAAATTCTTCATCACTATAAAGTTTTCTAGCGATATTAATAAGTACCTGTGCAAAGTCTGCATAGATTCGCCAATCTCGTTTCATGTTGGCATGTGATAAATTATTTCGGGATATTTTACCTCTAAATCCCATGTGATATAATTTATTTTGAAACGCCCGCAGACAGGTTACAGTTGCCCTTTGACTTTCACGATAAGTAAGTTGAGCAAAAGCCATACATAGAAATTGATCCCAGCATGAGAAAGTTTTAATCTTATGATTACCTCGATAGCGCTTTACACAACGACGAAACTCATGCATGGGTAAGTAAGCCATCAATTGTGAAAAAACAGTGTTTCCTACATTCATTGCCATTCCTTTCTGTTTGTTTATAGAAGAATGGCAATAATATAACTATAATTTCAAATCAAAAAAAGTAAATTTATGCTTGTACCAAAATTAGTATATTGTGAATATTTGAGTTCAAATCGATTACAGTGAATTATACCCTATAACATCTGAATATATTATAATAATCAATTTATCGTCGCTCCCTTTAACTCAAGAAATATACCTGATTGGAATGGTTCCCCCTAAAAACGTTCAGATAAGTCTGATTCAACCTTATGTCCATGAGATAAATGAAGAAAATATTACCCACATGGAGTCTTACATTGAGTCAGCAGCTCAAAACAACTCCGATCTAATATGTTTACCAGAACGTTGGTTCTATCTTGATTTTACAAAAACACCCCAAGAATATATTCAGTCTCCGAGGGGGTCCCAATATCAATATGTCAAACAGTGGTCCAAGGAATATAATACATCTATCATTTCGGGCGGAATCTGGGAATATCATAAGGGCGTTGAACGACCCTTTGTGAGTGCCTACTACTTTCGAAATGGCCAGGAACTGTTTCACCAGGATAAGATCCACCTCTATGGGGCGGAAAAGCTGCTTCTCTCCCCTGGCAAGGACCTTGTGATTTTTAATGATTCTGCCTTGAAATTGTCTTTTTCGATTCTCATTTGTTTCGATCTCCACATTTCTTCCCATTTGACCCGTTTAGCTGTAGACAATGGCGCGGAAATTATTTTTAGTCCCACGTTAATCCGCCAAACAGGGGGTGACAATTGGAAAATTTATTTACAAGCCCGCGCATTGGAAAATCGCATACCGGTGATATCGTGCAACTCCATTTTTCAGCAATATGGTCGTAACTTCATCGGTCTGAGTAAAATCATTCAATTCCACAAGGGATCTTCCAGCCCTGTCTCGTTGATGTGCGATGAAGCGAACTCTGAACCTGGTGTCTTTTCGCGCTCTGTAAATTTGTCGTTTCCCAATAAAATCCGACACAAACGATTGAGCGAGATTGTGTCCAAGGACACCATCACTCCGATTAATATGGATCTCTAAGGCAATTTCATTCCGGGTTGGCTTTTCTTAATCTTAATAAGTTCGGATGTTTGCAAACTAAAGCGAAAGAGTCAAAAATCACACACACCCTATTTACTCCACTAACTCTAAAGAACTTCCCACTCGAGAGTGCACCGAATGAAAACCATTACCATGAATGTAGGTGTGTCTGGGTTCCGGAAGCATATCCGATTACCAAAAGATCTTCACGTGGCTGATCACACGACTGTGATCGATTTAATCGCGATTCTTGACCGTCAGTTTTATGAAGAAGTCCGCTTGGCAGGAAAAGCCCTTCCCACAGATTTCTACTGGAAAGAAATGCATTCATTGCTGCAGCTATTCTGGAATCCTGAGATCCAACAGTTTTACGATGATGTCGGGATTGAGGCGTGGACTCCAGAGACGAAACCGATCGCTGTCGAAAAAGATTGGAAAACCACCATTCCAGATCAATCGTGGGTCTACTTCACCCCTGATGCCGGCTGTTGATGAAATGCTGTTGAAAAGCGGTTATCGACCGATAATTTCGTCAAGGTCTTAAGTCAAATCTTCGGGGCCGATCACCCCCACGTGCAGTTGTATACGGATATTCTTTCGCACTCAACTCCGACCAATCAGGATAAATGAGTTCATCATATAAACGATGTTGATGAAGGATACCAATTGCCCTTTGGAACTGATATCAGATAACCTCTTTTTTTGATTTTCCACATATCAAGTTTTATGAAATGCAAGTAACCGCTTGTTTAACGCAAATTCTTAACGATTTTTTCATTTCTTCCAGAATAAATCCCTGGGCAGTCAAAATCGGGCGAAATTGGCGTTCATATTTCTTTCGAAAAGGAACAAACTGATCATCATAAGGTTTCCACGAAGCCTCAGATTGTTTAGCAACTCGTCCAATTCGCATGAGACGCCGATAATGCCATGCATTATACATCATACAACCCAAAATATATCTTACATGACGAGCAGAGGGCTTGCGTGAATTGGTTCGAAGCCAAAACTTCCCTCGTAAGTCTTTAAATGCACATTCAATCCCCCATCGTTGATGGTAGTAACGAATCAAAGTGAGAAACTCTTCCTCTTTGCCCACAATGCTCTCATTTTCCCGGAGCGAAAGTGTGAAGAACATGAGACGTTTCAGAAGATTTGTTTTTTTCTTTAAGACTCGCTGTAGACCTTCATGTGCATCCATGCATTTCTGATAGAAGATCTTTTCCCGCTTATCCTTGAAGACCCGGCGTCCTGCTCCTTTGTACTTTGGAAGCTGGGGTGATTTCTTAGATTTTTGCTGTTGAAATTGCAAATATTTTGTTTCCATGACGTGGAGATGGGTTTGTGCCTTGCGGATTTGGTTTTTAATCTTATATGCTTCGTTTCGACCCCAATCGAGGGATTCAATACGATGTCCATTACCATAAGCATCAAAAACGGCCACGCGCGCAACAGGAATTAAAAATCGTGTTTTTCTTAGTGTTTGAGGTAAGCGGTGTATGGCCCCTCCGAGGAATTTTGCTTGATAATGCTCGATTTCCATGGAGTGGACTGAGATTTTGGGCGAATTGCGATTTAAAAGAAACTCCCATTTTTTCAATGCGTTATTTCCCCAATGTTTAGTAGGACAAAGTAGGCGTGGGTTCTCTTCCAGCCGATTCTCAGGAAGCCATAGACCAAAATATGAGAAAGCCATTCCTAAACTACTATAATATTCCCGATCGCCCATGATAAGCGGAACATTTTGGTTATTGGCTATGCTGTCTCGTAAAAGTCCTTGTATTTGAGAAATCCATAATGGAAGAGAGCGACTCTTTTTATCTTTTGACAAAACGGGAGCAATCGTGCTTCCTGTGATAAATTGATTCGGTGACGAGAACGTGGTCAATTCTTTATAGCACCGCTTATAGGTCGGCTTTTGTCCTGTGATCCCCCAATTATGGTATTGATTTCGGTATTTTCCGCGATAATAGGTATCTGTAGGATCAACTGAAACAATATCGGTGGAAGACCAGAGTCCTTGTTTTTGTAGATTTGCTTGAATTGCTACTATTTGCTTGGAAAGGGCAAGATCAGCATCTTTTTGACGAATTGTTTGCAAATTGTTCGTGAGCGTTGAAGGACTCACAGTAAAGAGTTTTCGACCGTGATCGTGCTTGTGAATCTTCACAAACTCTGTAAGTGCGTCCTTAGGGGCATTACACTTCAAAATTTCTTTGGCAAAGTCATATACTAATTTTCCTGCTTCCCCTAGCAATCCTTCGGCCTTTTGTGGGCTTCCTCGTGTGTACATTTGCATTAATAGTGTATTATTCATTTTGATCAAGGTCATAGGGGAATTTTGGGGTTGTTTTCGCTTAATTCGTTTCGTAGAAATTAAATGTTGGATGGAACCCAAACCTTTTTGAAGAGAGGTGTCTTGAGAATTCTTAGGGGCTTGATATTTCTTTAAATTACGGTTGCTAGCCATAATTGAAGACAATATTTGGCTCCTTTTGAATATATCTCCTATAATTTAAAATTATACCCTCTATTTATTAGCTCTCCTCTACCGTCAATTCCAATAAGGGGTTGTTCTATGAAGCTTCGGTAAAAGAGGACCGAGATCTAACTGATAGTGCCCAAGGCAAATTAAATTATGTCGGAAAATCGGGAAAAAGGATGCTCTCAAATCGAGAAATCAAGGTCTCTCTTGAGAATTTTTATGTGTTTTTTTGTGTTATTTTTTTCCCATCTTCTATTTTTCTGCCTAAAATGTCATATATCTGAGTTAGGTTTTTTTTCTTCCAACGTCAAAACTTGATTCTAGCACTTGTTGGTCATTATTTTTGAATAATAGGTGAAAAACAGGGGGTATTGGGCTTCTCAGATCCAGAAGCCCCTTTGCTAAATTTTTCTTTATTTATTTTATAATTGGTTCTTTGAAAAAACGATTTTGTTGTTTCTACTAAATGAAAGTAGTCGAGAAGAGCTCACCCATAAT
>JABCSI010000290.1 GCA_018238965.1 Promethearchaeota archaeon | reverse complement strand
AGGTTATCCGGCACAGAATCCCCATCCTCATCTCGGGTAGTATCAACATCGGGATCATAACTAATGTTAGTTTCGGCGGGCGGGGGAGTATCTTCCACCTGAATTGAGGCCCGACCCCTATTGGAGAAATCAATCACGGTTTCAAAAGCCAGCTCTTCGTCGATTTCACCCTGCAGTATGCCTTGTATTTTCTTCTGTCTTATTTTTTCCCGAAATGCCGCCAAACGGTCACTGTTTTGCCGTTTTTCGCGCATATCTTTACGGACGCTGGAAATTTCAAGTTCAGTTTCCCCCGTTTTAAGACTTGGGAGGGAACTCAATTGGTTTGGATTGATGCCTTTCTTAAGAGCCTCTTTAATATATTGGATCTGGGTATCATGGGCGAGAACCAATCCGTCCTCATGAACTGCTACTATATTCAGATACATTACATATTGATCTTTGGATTTAAGGGTATAAACAAACACTTCGGGGCGAGTGGGATCATTGAATACATATTTTAGGTTATGGGATGGAACCATTTCAAGACGCAGACCGGCAATATAGTTTTCCAGGCGATCCAGAATTTCATCTTTGGGTTTCACAATTTTGGTGTAGTTTTGATTGAGAAAATCGACAATCTCGCTAATATCCTTGGGCAAAATGGGTTTATTCGCCTTAGCGCTCCTATTTAGGACTTTATCCAGATCCTTTTTCTTTCCTTTGGCTTTTTTGCGCGGTGGAGTCAAAATGACATAGAAAAAGCCCACTCCTTCCTTGGTAGGATACTGGATGAAAAATTCACCCAAGCCGGGTTGGGGCCCACCAATTTTTTGGAATGAGATATAGGCAGCAAAAAGTTTCTCGAGAGCAGTTTTAATATCCATAGATTTCCCACATCCGGGGATCTTTATCCTATCCCCACGCAGAGTTTAGGGTCTTATTCTGTTTATATAATTACTTCTCTTTAAACATTATTAACTATTATTATTGAAAAATTTGCGTCAGATTCTCTAATTCTTGATAAAGTTCTTTGTAGGTAAGTTCCAAGAAATTTGCGGCAAGGACAGCTCGATCTGCTACAGAGATTTCTGGAAAATATTCGAGAAATTCCTTAATTAACCCCGCTTTTTCAGCCGGGTTGCGCTCGATTTGCATCAAGTACTTTGTATGGAGATTCTGCTGTTTTCCTACGGATTGTGATCCGCCATCACCTGCACCTCGATTTGGAGACTCGGGTTTGAGTAATGCAGTGAGCCAAGGTCTCTTTTTATCCAATATTTCGTGATATTTGGCAGATATGCTCTCTTCTCGGTTAAGATGGGAAGATCCTTCAATTTGCTTCAAAAATTGGTTAAAGAATCCAAACACGCCCTCAATTTCATTATCCAAACGATTCGATCCTGGCATTTTTTTCATACTCGGTCAAGTGAAATTAAGTAAACAAAGTAACTAAAGTAAACTAAGAAGAAAAAGGGATATATAAATTAAATTTAAAAGGGATATATAAATTAAATTTAAAAGGGATATATAAATTAAAATTAAAAAATGAATTCATCATCGAATACGTCTTCATCATCGGTAAAATCAAGGTTGATAAAGAGATCATTATTAAATATCTCTCCAATTAGATATTTAAGCGACTTCCGAACCATATCCATCGATCGCATCCCCAATCCGATAATTTTACTGTTAGAAAAGATTAGAAACGTGCCACCCAGTGGAGGTTTGACAATCGCCGCAGGGAATTGTTCGGGCTCGTATAAGCAATTAGTGAGAGTAAGACAGGCGAGTTCCAAATTGATTAATTTCCCGAGACGGGACATTATGACCAAATTTTGAATCTCGGTTGAAACTGATGAAAATTTCAACTTACCATTATTCCGTAAATGCTTTTCCATTTTTCCGGCAATAATATCGACCTGCTCGTGCTTTTTGAGTCCTGTAATAATGGCCTTCCCATTTTTAAACAGAATTATGGAGATATTATCGATTTTAAAGAGCACACAGGGGAAGCGATTCAACCGTTTTGCTTCGATATTGCCCATGAGTTTCTCAAAATCAATTTTATATTCGGGATTTTTAAATTTAAGCTTCGCTAAAACGACAATATTAATGATCTTATACGGGAAACTTGTGGCTTCGGCGGCAATCTCGAGATCAAGATCCCCAACATGCACGTCAATTTGTTTATTGGATGGTGGAACTTCTAGAATTTCCATTGTTTGTTCAAACCCCTCAGTGGTTTTTTCATTTCATCTCCGATGGAGACTCAGATGAAATTGATTTGTTTAGTATAGAGATAGTTAGTTTTTCAGATTAAAAATTTAACCCTAATTATCAATTTCTCTTTTCCGTAATGAATGGTTTTTTTTGGAATAACTATTGGAAAATTTTGAAATTCGAAATAACTGAAAAAAAAATCCAACTTTCAAAAGTCGGAAGTCGGCAACCAAACTTGGCTTAACGCACTCAATATAACTACTTTGGTTATGTAAATTCGAATTACCAACCTTGGCTATCCACATCACCGGTGTATTCTACCGTCCACTCTACACCGTAATCTTCACTGTTTAACTTCAATTCATCGATCATTTGGAGTAATTGGAGCTGTGTAGCTTCCGATAAGGGCACGCCCGTTTGATTGCGCTCCAATTCGATCGTATATTCCTTTTCACCGGCTACGTAAATATGATCAGCCCCCGGTTGCAACTTGGATTCCGCGAGCGCCTTCAGCATATCCCCTGTAGTCTTTTTGAAGACATCCAGATCCTCGAAATGGTCAATGTCGATGGCAATAAAGAAGTGTCCCAATCTATAGGGCTCGAACACTTTTTCATCCCCCTGCATCCGAAATCCGAGGCATTGTTGCATATAATTGGCGGAGCAGAGAGCGGCCGACATCACCTCAACAAAAACCGCATAATTATACCCTTTATAACCCCCGAGATCTTCACCAGATCCACCTAGGGGCGTAAGGGCTGCCGTTTTTTTTAACATATCGGTTAATATTTGGGACGCATCGGTGGGATTTTCCCCCGCCGAATTGATGACCCAGCCCTCGATGGCGGGTTTATTCAAGCGCGCATACCATTCAATTTTCCCACGTTGGGTTATCGAGGTAGCGTGATCCGCAAACCAATGGCCACCCGTGGGAGTATAGTCTGTGGGAAATCCAAGTGTTAAGGGATTCGTGCCCAGCATAGGTTCCACACCCCAGGTAGGAGCAATTGAGGGACGGGCATTAGTTCCTGTGATCCCAATACACCCGGCCTTCGATGCCATCAAGGAATAATAACCAGCGATGCCATAGTGATTCGATTCACCAACTGTGACCATCCCAATACCAAATTTTTTGGCTTTATCGATAGCCATCTGCATTGCTTTATGGGAAACAGGTTGACCCATTCCATTGTGGGCATTTAAGCGTGCAATAGCGCCTTTATCCCGCTCCACGGTGATTTTCGTGATCGCTTTCTGCTGTTTTCGCCGAAGGCGTGCGTAGTACATAAATAAGCGTCCAACCCCATGGGAATCAATTCCCCGGCGATCGGCTTCCAACAGCACATCGGCACAAATCTGGGCATCTTCATCGGGTATTCCCATACCCTTAAAACAGTCAAATTCAAATTTCCCCAACTTTTCAATGGGAATATATGTATATTTTTCGTCTGCCATAATATTATGTATCTAGAACTTCGTAAAAATATAGATCAAAAGAAATTCCAAAAAATCAAAAAATCTAAAATCCAAAATCAAAAATCCAAAATCAGAAATTAGTTTCTTCCCATTGGGTAATTCAATTCCGTTTGCGGCTAATAAGGGCGCTGCCATAAGCTATCGCAAAACCAAGGCCCATCAGCATCGGTAACAGAACATTCACGAGCGTAAGCGATGTGGCAAACACCAGGACCACGCAGAATGTACCCAACATGGAACCTTCCATCACCCCAAAAATAACCGTGGGCCATACAAATTCTCCACTCCGGCCTACCCAAAATCGTGTGACACCTAAACAAACTGCCGCAATTCCCCATCCTCCGGCTAAAAAGCGAAACGCATCTGTGAACTCAGAAAATTGCATAAGACTCGAAAACATTGCAGGAAAGAAAATTAGGGGGATTTAAGTACCGACATCAAGAATTCCGTTGATCAGTAATACTTTTTTCACTGTTTTCAATAGTGTTTCAGTAGACATATTTCATTATTGGTTGAGGATCTAGTGAACTACCCACACCTAAAGGAGTGGGCTTCCCATGAGTCCATCTTTGCTTCTAGTACGAAAGAGGCTGTTTATCATGGTAAATCCGTTCCACTTACGTAGAAAAGATTCCTCGTACACAGAGGGTTGATGCAAAAGGGCTACGGATTGCTTGATATACAAGAATTTCTTCATAATATTTACCGCCGAATTCAAATCTCTATCAATTTGATTCCCACAACTGCAAAAAATATCACGGTTATCGAAATTCATCCCCTACCTAAAGGAAGGGGACTTCTTTCAGAAGAGTTAAAACATATCTAACGCTCGGGTTCGGGACATAAGCGGACGTACCTCAGCCACAGGTTCTTCGGAGCTAATTCTCCCGAAGGTATCATTAAGAATTGTATACCATGCTTTCAAGGCAAGGTTTATGTTGGCCCCTTGGGATAATTTTTCTACTAAATCATCCACAATTTCATCCATATTTAATTCAAATTTGAAATTCTTAGAAGGCTGCATAAGTACGATTGCATACCTCTGCATTCCCCCACGGGCAGATGAATCTTTAATTTTGATTTTTTTTATTCGAATCGTATAAGCCGTGCCCCGTTTATTTTCTATAAATAAGGCTAAATCGTTGGAACGGGATGAAATACTGTCTTGGAGAATATTATACTGTGAAATGCTATCAAAGGCGATGAAATTAAATGAAATTCCCACAAATTGCGGACCAAGTTTTTGGTGATAATGAGAAAGGGCGATCCCAATTTCGGTATCTTCAATTTCCATTGAATATGGATGTGAATTCATTTGTGACTATTTTCTCCCGTGATTTGAGTGTTGTAGTGATACTGGATGGTACCCAATTCAACACAGTGCGCTGATTTTTAGATGATTTATAGATGATCTATTGAATGGAAAAATGCAATAACCATCTTAGGTTGTCTGAATTATCTAGATTTTAAGAGGATTTATATTCGGATACTTAGAATAATTCTAAGTTTTTGATATAGAGAAGTGCGGAAAAAATTTAAAACTTTTTGATGCCGCTAAAATTCATCTTGTCAATTGAATATTGTCGTAGGAAAAAATTGAATGTGATAGAAGCAGGAAAAAATTGAA
>JABCSI010000051.1 GCA_018238965.1 Promethearchaeota archaeon | reverse complement strand
GAACACTTCTATTACATTGCAATGATTGTACAGTCCGCAATTGCGCTTTACCGAAGAATATAACGACTTGCGCAGAATGCCCAGACTATAGTTGTGAAAAACTGGAGAATCTTTGGAAAGAAATTCAAACCACCGAGGGAAAGACAAATCTGGATAAAATGAAGGCATCTTTATAGGTATGAACTCAAAGAAAGTTAGAAGGAATGCCAGAAAGAAAATCTGAGAGAAAGAAATTCAGAAAGAATGAAAGTTAGAAAAGAAAAAAAAGTTAAAGAACAAAAACAAAAAAAAATACCATCCCTATCAAGGTGGTGTTCCAGGATTACTCAACTTTGATATCTTCTTGAATGTTTTCCAAAGTTTTTCCTTTAGATTCATACTTATTCCAGATCAAGCTTAGAAGCGGAAGAAGAATAATCACTGCAGTCGCCAAATAGAAGGTTTGGAATGTTCCGATTTCTCCAGTAATGTCAACATCTGCACTAGGCAGCAACCAAGCGCCAAGTAATGGTCCGACAACATATCCCACTCGAGAGAAGGTTACTGAAAGACCGAAAGCTGTTGCCCGGATTTTAGTCCTAAACATCTCAATGATATAAACCAAGAGGAAGCCCAAAAAGCTCGCCATAAAGAAATAGGATAAAACCAAGAAGATTGGGGTAGTGAGATAGGCCATGCAAGCAACACTAATCGCTGCTCCTATGCTACAATAGACCAAAGCAAACATCCTGCCGAATTTTTCCATTATGATGCCGATCGTTAAAGCACCTAAGATGGTTGATAATCCTGCATAGGTATACCACGTCGTCCAAAGTTCAGTACTATACCCCAGCACATTTTTATAATACACGGAAACTGAAACTGTGAGCATCTTGAAACTGACATTCCAGAAGAAATAAATGAAACCAGAAATGAGAACAAATCTCCAATCTTTTTTATCGAAAAGTTTTAAGCTTTCACGATATTTACCAAGCGAAACCTTGTGTTCTCCTTTATGTTCTTCCCATCTCTTTGTCTCCTTCATAAAGAACCATAAAATGATAATCACAAAGCCCACTATTCCAAAGACGCCATACATCCAAGGCCAGCCATATTTTTCTGCGATAGGATCTCCGAGAACTGCATACAATGGAAGAAGTCCAACCAAAAATGCGACACTTCCGTTAATTGCTCGGTTTTTGGCAGGCGACTCCTCACTTATCGGAATAGTCCATAGGTTGGCATTAGTTGCCAGAATAAGGATGGAATACAAAATGAAGAAGGCCCAAAGTGAACTCGAACCAACAAAACCTATAAGTACTGCACTTACGCTCATCATTAATAACAGAATGAGGATTCCGATTTTACGTCCGAGAACATCGGCAAACCAACTGAGAAAAAACACAAGGAATGCGACAATTCCAAAAAGTCCTTGCCATAAGGCAAATTCATCAATACCAATATCAAAATGGGCCATTATATACGGTACTGCGCTGGTTTCAATCAAAGAAAGATATTGATCCACCAACGCAATTAGGCCCATGAAGATAATAAGATAGGTCATATAACCTTTTGACCTCACACGATCTTCCGTCATGGTATTTCATAATCTGTTTATATTATATATAACAGTTTGTCTAGTGAAGCGAAAATATCATGATTTAATTGATATGTTTGTAACGCTTTTGTAAATAAATTCAACAACTTTAACATCCACGGATGCCTTTCTTCGCTATGGAAGGAACGATTAGGAAAAATATCAAGCCGGGGTTATCCGTGTCCATTGTGGAGAAACACAATCAGAGAACAGGTCAAATTACCAAGGGCGTGGTGAAGGACATTTTAACCAATTCTGCGCGCCATCCCCACGGAATTAAGGTGCGCTTGACTTCGGGAAAAATTGGTCGCGTGGTAGAAATTCATTGATTTTCAAAGATTATGCAATATTGTGTAATATTAGTGAAATTATGTAAATCGGACTAAAACTTCCATTAGCGTGAAGCGCATAACGTAGACTACAAGTAGCAGGGAAATATTCGCAAAACTAATATAGAGATTTCCTATATCCTTTTTAGATTTTTTAATCCAAAACACGCCTAAACTTCCCAAATTGTATCCTAAAATCAGAATCCAATTAAAGGTAAACAATTTCGGTATCCAAGGCTCTCCAAAACTCGCCTCAATCTGGAATGTTGTTTTATTGAGCATATAAATTCGGGAATTCACCGGATCTACCAAACCGATGTGGGTTTCATTTGCACCAACATCCCGAGAAACCGATATTTCGGGGTTTTCATAGGGAAGAAGCGCGCTTTCTCCGCTTGTGGAGAAATTAAGGAAGAAACTTCCATAGACTCCGGAGGTGGATACAAAAATCACATCCGAATCCAACCAATGGATACCATTAATCCTGTCCAGTTGACCATGGGGAAAGTTAATGGAATATTCCGCCATTTTATAGGTATATTGATAATTCAACTTAAAAAGCGAAGAACTCCCCCGATTTCCAATATATACTATATTATTGGAGGCGAGATGGACACAAGTGGGAAGATCCAGATTTTGAAAAATATTGGCTTTTCCGTAGGACCATATTATTTGAGAATGGGATTCATTTTCTAAAGAGAGTTCAAACACGAAATTGAAATTCTCGCAGCATACTAAGAGTGAAGAGCCGGAACGGCCAAATTTAGATGCATTGATGAATTGAATATTGCGGATCCCCAGGTAAAATGCTGGAGATTGCACTTCGGTTAGGAGATTTTGCTTGGAATTGTTACTCCACCTTAGGGATTCGATGAAAAATGACCAATTGATGGAAGCAATGGAGTGGGCATCCCATTCCCAAAGAATCTGGGGTGATTCCTCCAGCGAAAGTTGAATAAGGCGGTCACCTTCATAATCCGAAACATAAACCGTATTATTATCCCCCAATTCGATATCCCCAATTACGGAAAATGGCGTTCTATATTCCCATAACACCTCTTCCTTAGGTGAGATGATTTTAAGGCAGTTGTCACCGTCTTGGATGAGAACATTTCCCTGATACATTCCAGAACTAAACAATTCGACTCGGGTTGGTTGAGTAAAGGATTTCGCAGAAGAAGAATTCGTAGAAAAAGATGGAAAGCCGAACCCCAAATTACCAAACATACCAACCAAGATCAACAGGAGAAGCAAGATCCTGCGTATGGAACCCGATTCTGATTCCGACCAGAATTTTACTGCCCTTTTCACCATCTGTCTCTTTGACGTTTTCTTCACCATCCTATACGAAAGAATATACCAATCCCAATCAAATAGGATAGAATAAAAACGCCTGTTAATTGGGGAGTGCTTCTTACCACTTTCCAGATCACGGATTTTCTGTGCCCTTGGGGAAATTGCGCGGGCATCTGTGAGATAAAGGCTATGACAAAGTAAATTCCGATACTAATTCCAAAATTTAGATATAATGAAAATACTGGCGCAAAACGGAATGTAAAATACGTGGCGGCACCCGAAATGAACCCTAAAATAATAGAGGGGGTAAAAAGATAACGCAATTTGCTATCAAATCCTTTCATGCACCTCATCCCCCAAATAATCAATGATAATGCCAAAATTGCCCCAAGAGCCGGTTTCGATTTTGCTCAACAGAATGTTCATACACTCTGATGCACCCATTCGGATATGTTTCAATGATATTAAATGAATGGTTCTTGGGATTCACCGACCTAAGAGAGCTCAGAGATCTGCTGAATGATAACACAGTTTCTTCGAGTTGAAGAGTAAAACCAATATTATTTTTACCCATCAAGATTAAATCGATGTGATTGGCAGGATCGGTGAAATTCTTGAGCACACTGCCCGAATCCTCCAAAATATCTTCAAATTTTAACTTGGGGGATGGGATGAGACGATGGTTCATGGCAATTACATTGAATTTATTGAATTGCCCGTGCTCGTGCTCTTCCCGAAAATAATCGCAAGTGTCATGCATCCGTTTCCTTCCTACGGCACCGTTGGACAAATGGTGGTCAACGGTATTAATCCCAATAACCCGGACATTCTCATTTTCAAAGGTAGGGTTTTCAGTACCAACCCTCTCACTGAAACGATCCCAGCCGTATTTAGTAAGATCCTTGAATCCTGGAAGAATTAACTGGGGACAGGTAATTTTTGGGAGTAGACGAGCCGCGATGTCATATTCCTGCGGCCTATTTGACTCTGTTAAACTTCCCGTCATGATAAAAAGATCAGGATCACATTCATTGATTTGGCGAGCTGCATGTTCATAAATAGGCCCTAAGAAGGATAATTGCCCAAAATGTATATTACCAGCGTGAACCAATCGAGTTAGGGGTTTTTCGAGTGAGGGATCGGGTTTGGGTATATTCTCGGGGCAAGTGGTGCGAAATTTTTGTTTAATATAGCGCCACCGTTCAATAAAGGTTCCATCCATGAGTTTTTTTGTGATAAACTTTGCCCGAGCATTTTCTATATCAAGAACAGTGTAAGTGAACAATTCTCGATAGCGAGTCTTATTTGCAGATAAGGTCCCCGAATTAAAAATTACCAAATCAGTATTTCCATCCGTACAACTATAAGCATTTGTAATATGGCGGTGGCCATTAAGGATAATGTCCACGTCTTTTCGTAAAGCCATATCAAGTACATCACCCGCATCATAAATAGCAGACCGTTCTCGTCCCGTAAAAGGAATTGGGATGAGTTGATGATGGAAAGCAAAGATTTTAACTTTATCGTCATGGGCTTCAAACGATTTTTCGCTGCGTTGAATGGCAGGATAACTGATTCGCCCTGTATTTTGATCCGGGATGCTGGAATCGACCCCTAATACATAGAGATAGGGATCCTCAATCTCGAAAGTGCGCTTACCAAACATCTCTTCGAAAATTTTATACCCTACATTTCTTGAATCGTGATTTCCCGGGATAATGAAGAACTTCTCAGTGTTAATCCGCCGGATCATATCCATAGCAATCTCATATTCCAAATAGGTCCCATCATGTGTGAGATCTCCAAGGTGAATGATATAATCGACATTCTTTATTGAGGTAATTTCCTCCAGCCCTTTACGAAACATAGTGGGATTAAAACAGGAATTAATCCCAGAGGAGATGTGCGTATCTGAAAGTAAAATAATCCGACGGGAAAAGGATGGTGTTATATCGAGGGAGAGCGTGTGCTCATATCGCGCATATTTCGGACTTCCGAGCAATTCTGGCCATACCATAATGAAACCTTCATTAGATGGGAATGCAAATCCATCCCATTTTGGGGTTATGGTATATGAAACAATTCTCCCTTATTTTACTTTAGAATTTTTAGACAAAAATGAATATATTGGATTTTTTGACTGTTTGTAGCAATTAGTATTTTCACTGAATTCTATCGGATACCATTATTTCTTCTGTACTTGTTTCAATCCAGCCAATTTTGAAATTAGAGCATGATAGATTTGTGATTTCTTATTTTTATCTAGTGAAAACAATTTTCTTTTTATCATGACATCCGAAACCGTGAAAATATAGTTGAGTTTGATAATACTGGGTTTGATAGCCCCTTCTTCAACAGAAAGCGGGACTCCTTGCATATGTAAATTGCTGGTAATTCCTGCAAGGATGTAATTATCAAATTCCTTAAAGAGGATCACGGCTGGACGGATTTTAGTCTCAAAAGTATCAGTAAATTGAATTGTCACTAAAATAACGTCGCCACTTTTTAAATCGATGGCAACATTATCATGATTTTTAATATTTTTCCCATGACTCATCTTCTTCATTGTCCCATAATTCACGCATTTTCATTTGTTGGATCTTATGTAAAAAGTCATCATATTGATTATGCGCTTTGGATTTTTCATAGGATTTGAGCAATTTACGAATAACTTCATCGTATGACTCCCTAGAATGATCCTTATTTGCTTTTAATAACTGGGCAGTTTCCTTCTGAATCTGAATAGTGGTATTAGAACTCATTATATTATCACTATAGTTACTATATAAGAAAGAATATTAATACCTTTACAAATTTAGTAAGCATCATTATCCTTTCGAAACTACACTAAATCTCAGACATATGGCGCAGATTAACAACCGGCGTTCCTTTTTCAGACACCAAATAGTCATACATGGATTTCCAAACAGTATGCTCTTGGGTGAATTTGTTCTCAAAATTATTTATCCCGACCCAATTCTCCAAAGCGATGTGATCGTTTTTAGACCACCCCAGATCGGTGACTTTCGTATCCGAAGGGAGATATCCCAGTTCAACCAGGACTTTTCGAATTTTAACAGCAATATCATCCTGGATAGGCCACAAATTGGAAGAATCTTCCCGGGAAAGAAACGTCATTTCATACAGATCAAAAATTCTACGTATTTCCTTGATGGGTTGTGGGTGCTCATCCACCCGGATATTCACCAGATCATCCGAATAACCTCCATACCCCGCCTTTTCCCGATGGATCAAAATTGCGGCAGATTGTTGACCCCTCACATCACCATAACCGGGGCCATCCGCGGCAGATAGGGCAGCGAGTAACTTCTCCGCCAGGTCCCCCTTGGTTGTCTCAAATGCTTTAGCAATTACTTCCACAGTTTCTTGACCAACGAGAATATTCCCCTGGGCACAAAAGTTGTCACCGACAATATGACCGGCCCAATAGAAACATTCTTTTCCAGTATAGGAGGCAGCACCACCTTTTGCATCGATGACGCCCAATTGGCGATGTTCACGGTCGGGATCATCACTCAATAATTGATTAACCACTTCTTGACTGGACAATCCAGAGGATAATAAATCCAAGCCCCGGGGACCAAATGTAGTGTTGCAGTAGGCTTGGGTGGCAATCGCGCCCACATTGACCTTCACAAATGGAACTACCATTCCCACGCAAATAAACTTACTCTGAACAGCAACGCCTAAATCACCCGTATTGGGATCAAATCCACAGATCGAAAACGTCATTTTCTCACAATAACATTGGTCAAAGAATTATATAAAAAGAACCCAAATTTTTTAGCATCGGAGTAATTTAACTAAGAAGAACGAGGTGTTTAACGAAGGATATAAAAACTAGTACGGGAATTCCACAATTGGATGAACTTCTCCAAGGAATAAACTTAGGAGATAATATCGTTTGGCAAGTAGATGCAATCCAAGATTATTTTCCCAGGGGTTAAAACCGATAATTTATTGGAATTCCAAAAAAAAATAATAAATGTTTACTGCAATCAGCATTCCATTGAGAACTGTTGAGATTATTACACGCCCAAACATCGCAAAATCACTCACTACCCCTATCCAATTGTAAATCACCGAAAGAAGGCAGTTTACCGAAACAATAAGGGGGATAAGATATAATCCCAATTTACTTACAAACACATTCCAATTGAACTGTTGAATGTGCTTCTCCTTTTCTCCGAACGAAACTGTTTTCTTTTTGATTTTTATAGTTTCCCGTAAAATTATCATCAATCCCACATAGAAAGCCAACCAGGCGTTCAGATTTTCGAGAAAGGAGACTAATAAGTGGGAAAACAGAATATTGAAACCGGAAATTAGCACAACACAAAAGCCAATGATAATAAAATGCTTTTGGAGAGCCGGTTTAGAGTGAAGCTCGATTCGATTACCAATCTGCATTTTACCCTCGATCATTTCGAATACTGAATCTTGATTAGGATTTTGTATCTGAATAAATTTCAGCAGATAATACCCTTGGTTGGTATGTACTGTGAGTCCCCAAGTCGAACCGGAAATAAATCTAACGATCAAGACCAAAACAATTATGACCGAGATCAGTAAAGTCGTCCCAGTAATTGGAAAGTCCGTTACTTGATGGAGGGCGAGATTTCCAATCCCATTGTTCACATTGAATGAAAAATACGGAATCAGGAGCAATAGAAGGAAAGGACGTTTATTTGTCTTTGAGCTTGTGAGAGAGTACCGTAAAATCTGGTCGGTGGGAATCTTACAACTTGCTTTTCGATACCAATAGGCTTCGGTAATTTGAATGTGCTTTTCGTTTCCATTAATTGTAATTTTCCGCCACGTGACTCCACAGTAGATCATAAAGCTGGCACCGAGGATTAGCGGGAGTAAACCCACAGCAAAGAAATAACTCGGGCCTTGGAATTGAAATGTGGATCCCAGTAGTAGATATCTGGATCCAAGAGATCCGCCAAAGATGATCAAATCTACCAATCCTATCAAGAATAACCCTGCACCTATAAAAAATCGAGGTTTGTCAAAGGAATGTAGCGTCAGTTCCGCAGAATCCGTGTTTTGTTCTTTCTTCTCCACTAGAACGCCTCCCAGATATTATAATAGAGCGACATGTAGTATGGTAAAAGAAACGCCAAACCAGAATCCTGTCTTTTGGCAGTATATTCTAAATATTCGGTGGAATTATTGCTGGTCACCCAGGGGTTGCGCTGAAAGAGAAAATCTTCCGCATGGTATTGGTCTACCGTTTTGGGGCTGTTGAGTAATCGGGAGGCGTCATCACCGAACATCAAAGAAAGAAGCCACCACCCATACAACGCTTTCCCCATTGTATTGTTCTCGAGATAGTTTCGCCAATATTCCATTTTTTCCCGTCCCACTTGGCTGGGGGGATACGGATTCATAGCGCCTCCCCGATCGGGAACCCGGGTCAGATTATTGGGAAATCTATCAATCCCAAATCGCATCAGCTGATCTCCGATATCCCGGGCAATAAACGTATCATTTTTCTTCATCATTCCCAAGTAGGCGATATTAAACCAGGCATTTCTGGAGATCTTGGTAATGGAATAGAAATCATTCTCGACCGTTTTTTGATATAACCGTTGTAAATACGGGTCAGTCTCGGATTCTGCGAGGTTAAACATGATCACCCACTGCAAATTGAGTGTAAAATAATTATAAAATTGAAAAATACCCAAATTCACTCGGGGCTTGAGGTGTTGCGCATAGTTTCGTTCATAAGCATAGTGGTAATACAGTTTATTATACCGAGCATTGCTGGGGTTTGCCAGTTGCGCCATTTTTAAGATACTCAACGCCCAATATCCGGAATTTTCGAGGGAAATTTTAAATTCCTGGCCCGTGGTGCGACGCCCTCCTTCAATATTCCCATCGGTTAACATCCAGTTGGTGCGAAGATAATACTCCACATATTGTTGGGACATGAGAGCTGTCAGATTTGCAACCCAGGGATCATCGGGGGCCACTAGCATGGCACATCGCGTTATTCCAAAAATAATTCCACAATTTTGATCCGTCGAAGGATAGCCCTTCCAATACCAATTTGCATACGGACCTGTGCCATTAAAAACATCTTGGGGCCGTTCTTCTGCTTCTTCCGGACCTACTTCGTGAATGCGAGGTCCAGAATACTCGGGGCTCCAGACACTTCGCGCCAAGGTGGCATCGTATTCGGGACCGATCCCACCATTGGGAACCGCCAATAAGTATTTCACTCCTGTAAGGATTTTTTTTACCATCCGCAAGGCATCTAAACGTGCGGTTTCGTTTCCACTTCGTTTGGCAATGGCATAATGGAAAGCTTCCGAACCGAGCATCATCCCAGTCCAAATGGCCGCGTCTCCAGCCGTGCGGTAGTAATCTATTTCGGTAAAATTAGTGTCTTTCCAGATGGCCGTCAAGGTATAATTCAGGGGGATATTGTCTCGTTCTAAATAATATTCAAACTGATCGGACATTTCTTGCATAAGCGGAAGGTCGGGATCAATGAAGTTGGCATCATCTACTTCACCTTCAGATATTTCACTAATAATATCATTAATGATATAGGACGCTCCTGCAAGATAACTCGAGATAATTATAATAAAACCTAAAATTATACCATATATTTTTGTGGGGAATTGGTTATGTCTCACAAATCTCATACTATAATTTCTATCTCAGAATTTTAAAATGTTAAGTTTGAATATTCTCCATTTTTTTATTCCCGAAATCGCCAGTCAGATAAGGCTGCGAGCAATTTCTCAGCCAAGTCCCCCTTTGTGGTTTCGAATGCTTTAGCGATTACTTCCACAGTTTCTTGAATTGGTCAAAGATTTATATAAAAAGAACCCAAATTTTTTAGCATCGGAGTAATTTAACTAAGAAGAAGAAACCCCATATCCACACTTACAAATTAGGTTATCCTTTATTATGGAGAATATTGTGGAATGGTAGATGATGATGAACGAGGTGACTTTTACGAAGGATATGGAAAATAGTACGGGAATTCCACAATTGGATGAACTCTTGCAAGGAATTAATCTGGGGGACAATATTGTTTGGCAAGTTAACGAGATCCAAGATTATTTTCCCTTCGTTGAGTATTTTACTCGATATGCAAATCGTTCTAAGAAAAATCTGGTATATATTCGATTTGGGCAGCATCAAAAAGTAATACAGGATCGATTTGCGGCAACGATAGTTACTTTAAATCCCAATGAGGGATTTGAAGCATTTATCTCTCAAATCTTCCAAATTGTAAATCAGAAAGGACCAAATGTATACTATGTTTTTGACATGCTGAATGATTTAACAGTAGATTGGTATTCAGATGTCATGGTTGCCAATTTTTTCATGCTGGTGTGTCCCTTTTTACGTAAAGCTGGAACAGTGGCCTATTTTGCCATGAAACGATCCCGAAATGCATCACATTCCCTAAAGAATATTCACACTACTGCCCAAATTGTTATCAACATTTACCCGAAATTGGAAGCCGAAATATTAGATGGCAATGAAGTTAATATTCCCAATTTCTATTTGTATCCTCTCAAAGTAGAGAATCGACACTCCTCTACCATTCATATGCTCCATTATTGGAAACGTAATACCCCCGATCAAGAAATTCTAGGACCCGTAAGAGAAAGTGGAATTATCTCCCGAATCTTGAAGGATTCTCCGCTGCCTGAATTGAATTTCACGGTTAGACGAATGGATTCATGGTTTTTGGAATTTAAAAAAGCCCAAGATGCTCTTGAAGAACTTTCGGACGATTATACCACTCAAACAAATATGAACATATTGAAGAATAAGCTTCTACAAATGATTTTATCCGATGATGACCGAATTCGAATTTTGGCAATTCAATATTTAGATTTGGAGGATTTAGTTAAGGTTGGCAAACGAATGATCGGAACAGGGAAAATTGGAGGAAAATCCACAGGATTATTACTCGCGCGGGCAATACTTCGAAAAAATCGTCCCCATATCTATCAAAAATTGGAAAAACATGATTCTTTTTTCATCGGCTCACACTTATATTACACTTTTCTTATACGAAATGAATGCTGGGAAGATCGAAAAAAAATAACCCGTCCCCATACATTTTTGCAAGGGGTACACGATCTCGAAGGGAAGATTCTAAATGGAAACTTTGAGCGGTACATTTTACGGCAATTTAGCGAAATGTTAAATTATTTTGGGCAATCTCCTATTGTCGTGCGTTCGAGCAGTTTGCAAGAAGATGCGTTCGGAAATTCCTTCTCTGGAAAGTACCAGACTATATTTTGTCCCAATCAAGGAACCCCCGAAGAAAGATTGGATAATTTTGTGAAGGCAGTAAAATCAATTTATGCAAGTTCCATCTCTGAAGAAGCTTTACTTTACCGAAAAGACAAAAATCTACTCAACACCGATGAAGAAATGGCATTATTGGTTCAGAGAGTATCAGGTACAGACTTTGGAGATGTATTTTTACCCCATCTTGCGGGAGTCGGTTTTTCCTTTAACCCCTATGTTTGGAATGAGAAAATCGATCCCAAAGCTGGTTTTTTGCGATTGGTTTTTGGTTTAGGTACCCGTGCTGTTGATCGAACTGGCGATGACTATACCAGATTGATTGCATTGAACGTGCCACATTTACGTACATCAAAAAATTTAGATGAGATACGGAGATATTCCCAAAATAAGATAGATATGCTAAGTTTAACCGAGAATATTCTAACGTCGGTTCCCTATCATCAATTTTTCAAGAATAATCCGAGATTACCGACTGAATTCTTTGTAACCAACGATTTTGAGGCAGATCAAAGAGCCAAACAAATAGGTTTAAAAGATTCCTTTACAGGGATTTTAACACTTGATCCCGTCCTCCAAAATTCAGATCTCTTACAAGATTTGAGAGAAATCTTAATGGAGTTGCAAAATGCATACTTAAATCCAGTTGATATTGAATTTACTGCAAATTTCCGAAGATTTGAAAAATATTCCATCAATTTGTTACAATGTCGTCCTTTTCACGTATCACAAGATACTGTAAAATTGGAGAAACCTGAACCACTCTCGCCAAAAAATCTTATACTCCGATTTAAGGGTCCTGTAATAGGAACCAGCCGAGTTGTGTATATTGACAGAATAATTTTTGTATCTCCTGCCGAATATTCAAAATTAAATATCCAAGACAAGTATGCAATTGCCAGGTTGCTCGGACAAATTAATCTGTCTCAGAAAATCCCCAATCAGCAAATTCTCCTTCTTGGCCCAGGACGTTGGGGCACCTCATCTCCAAGTTTAGGAGTTCCTGTATCCTTTGAAGAAATCAATAAAGTCACAATCTTGGGAGAGATCGCCGAAATGCACAAACATTTAATTCCAGATATCTCCTTGGGCACTCATTTCTTCAACAACATTGTAGAAAATGACATGCTCTACTTTGCCCTTAATCCCGAAAAAGGAAATGTTCAACAAAATTCTAAGTTCTTTGACCAATCACCTAACTTTTTAAAGATTTTGTACCCTAATCAAACAAAATTTGCAAATGTAGTAAAAATCATTGATTTCCCCTCTAAAATTATTCAAAATAATTCAATTCTGACCGACATGCCAGATACGCCCGACATCAGAGAAGCAATTGGTAGAGTAGTCTTCTATGGAGATGCTCGTGCCCAATTTGGCCAATTATATATAAATTCAAAAAAAAAATAGAAATGTCATGAATAATTTAAAATAGTATTTCATGAAATTTTTTTAAACCTTGAAGCCGAATTATATCTATGCAACAAGAAATCACACAAGAAGGTCCTTTACTCGATAATAACGGACATTTAGTGCAATCGGGGTGGGGAAAACATCCTTTTCTGCAATATGATAGGTCGAAGGTGCGCGCACATCCCCTCAGAATCAAAGAATTCGATTTTTACGAGATAAGGAATGATAAAATTGGTTTATTTTTGGTTATATACGATGTAGGATACCAAGGAAAAATTCAAGCGACATTCATGGATTTTGAAGCCCATGAAGCCTCGGAAGCATGTGAAATTGAATGGTTTCCCAAGGGAAATATTAAAATGCCCCATTCCAGTAAATCTGGTGATATTCAGTATTCCATGAAAAATGCAAAATGGGAATGCGTCAAACACGATGATTATCGGCAATTTAAGTTTGATTTTCCAGATTTTATGGGAGGAAGAGGGTTTTCGGGGGAAATTAAACTCATGCATCCATCGGGCATGGAATCCATGGTAAATGTTATTCCATTCAAAAAGCCAACCCATTTCGTCTATGCCCAAAAAATCAACTGCATGCAGGCTTTTGGAAAATTTACCGTGGCGGGTAAGGAATATGAATTTAATGATAAAAATCCCGCTTTTGGATGTTTAGATTGGACCAGAGCCGTTTTCCCTTACAAAGTGCATTGGTGCTGGTCTTCAGCTTCGGGTTTAATCAATAAAGCACCCTTTGGATTCAATATAGATTACGGATTTGGCACAGAATCCAGTAAAAACATGCTCTTTTACAATAACAAAGGTCACCACTTGGATGAAGTAACCTATACTTGGAATCCAGAAAATCTTCAAGAAGATTGGGTTTTCACCAGCCCAGATAAGCGAGTGAATCTGCTTCTACATCCGACGTTCATTCATAGGGAGGATACGAATTTTGTCCTTTTACGGATGAATGTAATAAAGGCCTATGGCTATTTTACTGGAGAAGTGGTATTGGATTCTGGAGAAAAACTCAAAATAACCAAAGATGACCGTTTATTCGGACATGCAGAATATGTTGAGAACCGTTGGTAGAATTCGGGATAATTTTAAATCTACTTTTACTGTTTTTTTGATTCATTCTTTGCTGGTTTGACCCATCACAAAGTTTTTTGGATGGTGAAACTAATCCTACTTGAGCATCATGGTATTTAGTGAAAAAGATTTGGTAGATTATATCTCGACAGATATCGTCCCCAAAGAAGCCATGATGCAATTGAATAGACTATTATTCAAAGAACTAAAGGAATATTGTATCGAATGCGAGGATGACAGAATGATCTGCGTATTGAGTCCTCAATGTCCAAAAAGGATACTGTTAAAGGTCCGAATGGAGGCAAACGCTGGGTTTGAAGATCTCCCACAATTTTGCTACTCCCAAGCAGTCAACAATATTCGGCGCTATCTCAATAAAAATACCACTCTTTATACGCCGCAAGATGAATTAATTTACAATAAAGATTTCATCGATATTATGTTTCCTCGACAATATAAGCACATTATCGAGAATTATAGCAAGGATATTAGAAAATTAAAAGAAATTATTGATAAAAGTAAAGTTCCCGCAGTAAATTTAGATTTTCACCACGGGGATAGGGATGTTTTTGCAAAAATTATCCAGAAAGATAAATTGATACGCGAGGGTACCTTTATCTACGATTTTTTTGGCCAATTCTTATTAACTTGGTTTGACGGCGCAATTTTTATCAGTGATTTTAAAACTGATATCACTATTGTAAACGCGAAAGATGATTTAATTCAAGATCTTAAAATAATAGATTTAGTATTTCATACTTATAGTGCGGAGCAAGATATAGATGGATTCACCACAATCAGTGGAGAAAATCAAATTAATCTTATTATGAAACTTCCGTACGATCAAATTCAATCAGAACATATTCAAGAAGATTCCACATATTTCGGGGATTTAATCGAATTTTTGCAAAGAAATTTCTTTGAAATTGAAATATCGATTGATTCCCAGAATTTTCTTGTTATTTCACTTCAATATCAAAATGTAAGTCATTTCCTAAAGCAAAACCAACTAGACACTTTAACCTATGATAAGATCCACGAAACATTACAGAAATTCAATGGGTTACGGGAGTTAAAAGCATCAAAATAGGAGCTTAACAATATGGAGAACGAAAGCCAAATGGAAGAAATCTTTAAACTGCTAGATCAAAACGAAAATGAAGCCGCAGTAAAACTCATAAAAACCAATCTAGTCAAACGAGATCCGAAATTTATTGAAGATTTGGTTCCCAGTATGAACATAATCACCAATTCATCAGTGGATGTCGTTGAAAATATCATGTCCCAATTATTGGGGATTTTGAATTTTGACGATGACGTGATTAGGTATTCCATCATAATATCCTTGAAGAAATTCGTAGAGGAGCATAAAGAGTTCATATTTCCCTATGTCGAAGATTACATAAAATATGGGTCTCCAAAAAAGCGAGAGGGGATGCTTCGTTTGCTGAAATACGTCGCAGATTCAGACCCGAAATCTATGGTTCCATTTTACGACCTTATCATCTCATGCTTATCTGATCCTGAAGAATTTGTACGAAAAAATGCAATTCAGGTCCTACAATCTGCCGGAAAAATTGATCGGAATGAGATTGAAGCACGAATCCTTAAATTTCTAAATCTTTTGAAGGAAGAAAGAGAAATTCGGGAACGGGATGTAGAGATTGTAAAAAGTGCCGAAGATATGCTAGCCCATAAAAAAACAACCGAGGATATGAAACCCGAAGAGCAGGTATTAATTTTAGCTGCAGATAAAGTCCTAAAAAAGGACGCCGATGGTGTTTTTCGTAGGGCAACGGAAGATAATACTAAAATCGCAGCCGATGAAGTTCTCAAAAAAATTGTTGATGTAAAGACTTTGGAACAGGAAGAATTGGAGCGACGGGAACGGGAAGCGCAATCCAAGGCCTTAAAAGAAAAATTGGCGGTTGATGAGAAGAAACTCGAATTGGAAAAGCTTCAATTGGAGGAAGAGCAGGCCCATATAGAGGAAGAACGCATACGCCAAGAGAAGAAAAGACTGGCAAAAGAGAAAGAATTGAACGAAAAGCGAAAAGAACTCGAACGCGTGAAGCAAGAACTCGAATTTAAACGTCTTGAGGAAGAAAAAAATCAAATATTGAAAGATGAAGAAAAGCGAATCAAAATGCGTCTTCAAAAAATTGAGGATGAAGACAAAAATGACGAAGTCGAAGAAGAATAATCTGACTAAAGCATGTATTCTTGCCGCTGGGGAAGGAAAAAGACTCGCACCTCTGACTGAAACTCGACCAAAACCACTAATTCCAATAGCAGGAACCCCTCTACTTCAACATACAATTTCAGCTTTACGGAGCTGCGGCATTACGGAAATTCTACTAATTATTGGTTATAAAAAAGAACAGATCATAAATTATTTTGGAAATGGGGAGAAGTTTGGAGTAAAAATTTCCTACCTCGAGCAGAAGGAATTCTTGGGAACTGGTCATGCCACCCAGCTCGCTGAAAATTTTGCTGACTCCCACCCATTCATGCTAATTTATGGTGATTTATTTATGGATGCAGCAATTTATTCCTCAGTTAAGGAAGGATTTGACAATGATGGAATCCAAGGAATTATTTCTGCAAAATCTATGCCCGATCCAACCAAATGGGGCATTTTGGATGTAAATTCAGAAGGCATATTGCAAAAAATGGTTGAAAAGCCCAGTGATGATAGATTTGGCACATTGGCCAACACTGGAGTTTATGTTCTTTCACCTTCAATTTTTGACTCCTTACGGGTAATTCCCAAATCAATACGGGGGGAATTTGAACTTACCGATGCCATCACCCACCGTATTGGCGAAGGAGACAAATTTCACGTTTTAACCTTCGATGATTTATTTTGGAGCGATGTAGGCCATCCGTGGCAATTATTGGACGCCACCCAACATGTTATTGGCCAGTTACCCGGCGAAAAAACCACAAAGAA
>JABCSI010000289.1 GCA_018238965.1 Promethearchaeota archaeon | reverse complement strand
TGGGAATTTTGGGGATGGAAGAAGAACAGATCGATTAAGATTTCAAACACATATATGTAAAAAGGACAAATAGTCTATAGTGAAAATGAGTGAGAAAATCGTATTTCTTGGCACCGGCACACCGATATTAAATCTTGAACGGGAAGGCCCGGCGATTGCAATACAGACAGAAAATAACATTTATCTCTTCGATGCGGGACGCGGAGTCGTCCGTAGGCTAGTACAGTCAAAACTCCCTTGGAAAGAAATTACAAACATATTCTTAACTCACTTACACTCGGACCATACTGTTGGCTTGACGGATTTTATTTACACGACCGGCGTGGTTGGTCGCTTCAATCCTCTGAAGATATATGGACCTAGTGGAACTATTGATATGATATCCCACCTCAAACAAGCTTTCAGTGAAGACGTGAGAATACGTGTGGAGGGATTGGAGAGAGGAAAGGAACGCGCATATCAAATTACCCCGCATGAGGTTTCCCAAGAAAAACAATGGCCGGAGTATTTCTATAAAGATTCAGAGATATCCGTTAGCGCCTTTCCGGTGCTTCATGGGGACTGGGAGTGTTTTGGCTATAGAATTGAAACAAAAGATAATGTGATTGTGCTATCGGGGGATACTGCACCCACCTCTAGCTTAATAGAGGCAAGCAGAGGCTGCGATGTTCTAATCCATGAAGTGTATTATGCATTGGGCTTTTCTAAACTGGAAAATCCTTGGAATTATTTTCCCACGCACCATACTTCCGGTATTGAACTGGGTGAGATTGCAGCGGAGGTACAACCTCGAATACTGGCCTTCAATCATCAATTATTTTGCGATGGGTCAAAAGAAGATATAACAAAGGAGATCAGGCAAAATTTTACAGGGAAAGTAATTTCAGCCCAGGATCTGGACGTAATAGAATTGGAATAATGGCCATTTTACCATCGGAAAATCTTGGAAAATTAGGAAAAAATTTGAAAAATTAGTAGGCTTGATTGGAAAATTTTCGTGTTGATTCATCGGATTGCATCATGTCTTGGATTTGATCATCGATATAGGATAGAAAAGCCCACGTCCATTTTGTTTTTTTACGGATAATAACACCCGATACATATTTTCCCCTGAGCTCTTCCAGCAACTGATATTTTTTTCCTCCTATGCGTAAGCTTGTTTTACGTAATTCCTTGGTTCGGGAACGTTTTTCAAAAAATTCCCCGCATGATTGCATCATTTGCTCGAATTTAGGATCAGTGTAAGTGTGTTTACGGAAGAATCCGTCCTTCATCTTAACAACGTAGCCCTTTGGTTTTCTCGTGATAGAAACATCCATGGTGTGGATAGGCGATGATGACCTAAATCTTTAATCCTTAAACCTTATTGCATCTTCGGAACATCGTCCCAGAGAGTCGAAGCGGTCTCGGTCCACGTTGAGAATTCGGTAGGATGTTCCGGGTAGGCTTCGTAATGTTTACGGAGTTTTCCAGCGATCCCCAGGGATCCGATTAAACCCTTAAAATTCTTCCACGAATAGTTCCCCGAAACCAAACCCCAAAGCAAAACTCCCACAATTCTGAGCAATTTCCCGAATGGAATCAATAATTCGTAATTGCGGTTCATCCCTTCGAAATCGGCCGCCGAAAAGATTACATCGTGTTTAAACAGGTATTCCATTTCTTTTTTGGTAGTATTGGCCGCAGCGGGAATTTGGGCCAACATTTCCGCAAATTTGGCACCCTGACTTCGGTTGTAAAGCGTATTGATCGCCCAGAGATTTGAAGTATCCAAGGGTTTATTCTCCTTTAGAAGATGAGCGATATGTTCACAGGCAATTTTGGCAAGGGTCCAACCCGCAGTAATCCCTTCACCCGAGAATGGTTTGGTTAAGCATGCCGAATCCCCAAGCACGAGAAAACTGTTAGACACAAAGGAATACGGCGGACGTCTGTAGGGAGTTGAGCCCCGTTCAATTCTGATGACCTCATATTTGGGAAGGGCTATCGTATCTTCGAAATCCACAAATATTTTTTCACCTTTGTCGTACGAAAGGGGTTGACCGATACCAATAATTGCATCCGTTCCCTCCGGTGCTGGTGCCACCCAAGTTTTATAAAAAGTCCATCCCGTGTTTCCCTTACCTGGCATCTCTGTCGGTTCGAGCCAGTTTACATAGCGCAAAATCACATAAAATTGTTCTTTGGGGGAAATTTGAAATGTCTCGATGCCATAGTCAGGCGGAAGAGTTGTTCGAATTGGAGAAGTCATCCCCGTCGAATCCACCACCAATTTGGAATGAAATTTACTCGATTTACCCGATTTATCTACACCCACCGCACCAATGATATTTTTCTCATCTTTTGCCTCAAAAATAAATTCGGAGAAAGCAGTTTCAAAACTGAAGGTTACCCCCTGTTCCTTACAATAATCCACCAAACGATGCAAAAATGGAGTAAGGCGCATTACATGGAAAGGATAGTGAACAGATTTGGGATGATGACCATAGGGGGATTTATTAACCCCGGTTTCAAATATCGTAATTAATTCTTTGGAGTCGGCCTCGGGTGGAGGCACCCCAAATTCGGCAAATTTTTCAGAATCGATGTGAAACGAATCCAAACGATGACCAATTTTCTCATAGGCATCGCGCTCCATAACATGCACTGAAAAACCGCGTGCTGCCATCTTCCATGCAAAAAATAATCCAGCTGGACCCGCCCCAATAACAAGAATATCCATAATATATTCTTGTTGAGGGTACTTTAAAAGCGCTCCTACACTGTTTTAATCCAATCTTTCCACTTTTCCCCTAGTTAATTTTACTTTTACCAGTTCAACTGAAGGGATCTTTGGAAGATTCCGCACATTGTAAGCTAAAAATGGACTGAATATCCACCAATCTATGGTTGATGTTATAGCTTCTTCAGGACATTTCAATTCGCAATTAAAACACGCAATACAATCCTTCCCAAACTTTGGCAATTTACCTTCTTCCATACTTATAGTATTAGTTGGGCAAGATGTAACGCAAATTCCGCATTTGGTACACTTGGATTTATTCACTTTGAAAAAGCGATAATACATTTTTTGAACCATCCACTTTTGAGTAGTAAACCGTTCAAAACGATATATAAATCCTGGTTTTTTATCAAAATCCTCGGGCTCATAACTTTCGTTATCTATATTAGATTTGATATTTCTGCCAAAATTCTCCGCTTGCTCTAAATCCTCAGCATCGGGATGGGAGGGATATGTTTCAACACCGCGTTTTATATACGCAAAAAAATTCCCCTTACCATTACACTTAAAAAAGCCCACATCCCGTCCGCCCTTCTTATTAAGCCTCTTTCTAATCCGGTTTCCAGTATCTCCGATTTTTGATCCGTATAAAATAAACGTAAAATATGGAATACCTAATTTTGGCAAAGATTTGATGTAATCCGTTATATTAAACGGGGGTCGAAAATAATACGCTGGCGTTCCTATCCCCAAAAGATCATAACTCTCAATAGAAGGTATGTTACCATCCTTGATGTTAAATTTATCCACTTCATAACCCGTACTTTCTAATCCTATCGTGATTTTGTCGGCAATGCGCTCGGTGGTTCCACCTAGCGAATAATATACTATTAGACATTTGGCCATAAATGTTGCACCGATTACAAATTTATCGTCTACCAACATAAAGCTTTTGATTTCATTTATTGATGCTGTATCACAAGATGTCAGATTAGGATAGGGTTTGGGATTTATAAAACGTATTAAGAAACTCAACTGCCTTTGGAATTTGCCACTCTTCCGCGGGAGGATAACCGAACTTGGGCACATTTTCCACAGTCAACTCTTTCCCTACCGCCAATTCAGTCTTGACAGCCGACTTCAGCTTCAAGAGAAAATCGAGATGTTCCTGTATATGATCCTTTCCAACAAGAGGGCCGTGCCCCGGAATAATCATATCTATTTCCATGTTTAAAATATGCTGGTAAAAGGTGATCCATCTTTCCGGACTCCCGCTAGGATCGCTAATAAAGGGCCAAACGTGTGCGTTAACTTCGTCAGCGCCAAAGAGAATCCGATCCGCGGGAAAATAGGCATAGGAGGAAGATCCCGTGTGGCCACCGGAATGGAAAAACTCAACACTTAACTCCCCATCATGAACGACATACTTCTCCTCAAAGGTGATTGTGGGGGCTTTGAAGTTCATTAATTCAAGCATGGGTGCCATCTCTGGTTCCTCTACTTTCCAGTCGTCGATAACTTGTTGATTCCAAGCGGTGGTAAATTTTTCCTTCAGGATTTCGGCCAATTGACGGTGGGCAATGATTTCAATATCCTTATCCAAGAAACCACCCATACCCCATACATGGTCTGCATGTTCATGGCTTATGAAAAGAAATTTAACGGGAAGACGGTAAATGGTTTCAATTTGATTGCGAAAGGCTCTAGCCTGATTTGGATACATCATCGGATCTATCACCACTATAAAGTTATCGAGGATGACGGCGGCGGCATTCAGATCCCAGCGGTCTTTGTCGTTAATGTATACGACTCTGGAAGAATACGGAGTAAAGGTAACGGGTTCATATATTGAGGAAGGCGGTGAGGGTGACATGGATTAAAACAACACTTAATCCAACAAACGGAACTCTGCTTATAAAACTTGACGACCCTTTCCGCCCTCCCATTCAGTTTTTTGCGAGTTTCGGATGAAATATTGTTTACCCAAAATCGGGTATTCATTTGCAAAAGTGGGTAAAGGTTTAAATGTGATTTACGATAATTGGTTCCTTGAGCGGTATGCTTTTTTGCACTGCTCACTAAATTAATGATAGGATTGTAACATTTTCGATGATATCAATGAAAACAAACTCTCAAGATAATTCACCCTCTGAAATCACGCCGGAAGAACCAGTAGCCCCCCAACGAGAAATCCCCCAAACACCAAATCGACGACTCACAATTGAGATTACGGGTGCTGCCATATTCAGCGCACTCTCGATCGTCTTTGGAATGATTGATCTGACGATTTTACGCGTTCCAGGCTGGTATATTGCTTATTTTGACCCCATATCCCTGATCTGGATTATGGCTTTTCTGATTTTCGGCGTTCGGGCAGGAATAATTACTGCGATCATCGGCACCATTGGACTAATGCCTATTGATCCAACAATTTGGATTGGACCGATGATGAAATTTCTTTCCACGATATGGTTTATAGTGATCCCGTATATTTGGGTTCGGCTCAATTCCAAGAATAAATCCATCGAAAACGTCCAAAAACTCTCAAACTACATCCCATCGGTGGTTGTTGCTTGGATAATTCGCTGTTTGTTGATGATGCTATTGAATTA
>JABCSI010000288.1 GCA_018238965.1 Promethearchaeota archaeon | reverse complement strand
GGCTTTGATTCAGGCAGTAATTCGTCAAAGTGGGTGTATCTTGGCCGAAGACTTCTGGGATTTGTTTAACCTGACCCGCACCATAAGCTTTTTGAAAGATTCGAATGTTGATGATTTAACTATTCCATCCGCGGCTATCATCACAATTTCAGGGGCAGCGGGGGCCATTATGGCTGATTGGTGTGATCGTATGGAGGTTGAAGTGCCCGAGTTGGATGACGAGTGTTATAATCGCTTGGTGGAGATTTTTCCCCCATGGATGGCGCCCAACCGCTTTGCCCTAATCGATTATTGGCCCGCCGTTGAGCATTTACGTTCTTACGAGAAAGTAGTCTTGGGTGCGACCGATATTGCCTTGGCCAGTCCGAATATTCAAGTAGTTTTCTTAACTGTGTATTATAATGCCACATCCTGGGTCGTGGATTGGGCGAAAATGTCAGAAATCATCCAACGGCATCGAAAACCAGTATTCGTGTGGCTCTTTGGTGACTATAAGGAGATTTTGCAGGCGGAACCTATTTTCCAAGATATCAGTGTACCCGTTTTCCATTCAGAAAAAGAGATAGTGCAAACCTTCAGCAAAATTATACATTCTCGCCAATTTCGCAAGCGATTGCTTCAATGATGTGTAATTATTAGTTAAAGGCCGATATTTTTTTGTAATACACGATACATTGCCCCATTGTGGATATACATTCTTTATCGGGCATTATATAGGATTGGAAAGATCGTCGTAAATTTAATCAAATAAATATTTAAGTAAATGAGTCCTATTATAAACGTATCTATGTAGCCGAGATCTCAGATTTGGCCCAACATTAGATTATGCATGAAATTTTTCTCGCAACCAAGCCCGCGGCGGTCAACCCAGACCTACAAAAATGTAGCTATGTAGAGATAACAAAAGATATATATGGTTTGTAGACTTAACAAGATGTATGGAACTGGATGATTAAGATGAAACGACTTTATTCGATTGATTTTGTGCGCGGTTTCTTGATGCTCTATATCATTGTTCTCCACTCGCTTATCCAACGTGTGTTTAGTTCATCACCGGGCGAATTCGAGACCACCGTTACTACCATACCATTGGCATTTGCGATAGGTATTTCTCCCCTCATAATTATCTCCATTTGGGGAACCATGTTCAGTCTTATGACGGGAATGGCTGTCGGGTTTCGGATGGGAAATGCAGCAGGCGTCGACCCTACTTCCGTTCGCAACCGCACCAAGATGGATAAAGTCGTCTCAAACCGCACTTATTCTGGAATAATGATTTTTGTAGTCTATATACTAACCAATTTATTCTTCGCGACCCAATCCATCGAACACGGGTTTAAGACACACTCTATTTTCACGGGATTCATGGAAACCTTAACCTGGAACTCACCCGATTTTTACACCCTAACGGCAACCAGTACTTTGGAAACCATTGCTTTAACGGGAATTATTGTTTCGTTTCTTCTAAAATCAGCTTGGAATAAATACCACCTAAATTCCTTCCAAATCGTGAAAAGGTTGGTAATTATGGCATTGCTCGTTTTATTTATCTCGGTTGTTCTGCGGGAATTAATTGGCGACCCCTACCCTGTTCAGGACGCCCTAATAGAGAATGAAAATTATGTCTGGTATTTTCTTTTCTTACGCCTGTATTCTGCCCGATTTGCCCTCTTTCCAGCGTTGGCCTTTGGTCTGATGGGGGCAAGCATGGGAGTGATTCTTAGCCGGGCTAAGCACGAAAATATTTCCTTTAAGGAATTTTCCAAATTTTCCTACAGCTTCGCAGGGCTTTTCCTAGCTATTTTTGGACTTTATCTCCTCAATGGGTTCGAGGTTATTCCGCACTTTGCACAGGAATTTACTCCGATGGCTCTCCAATTTTTCAATTTGGGTGCGCAAATGGTAGTGATGACCGTGATGGTAAGGATTTTCGATTATGTACCTCCAAACAAACAGGCCAAACGGGTACACAGAGTTCGCTTATTCCAGAATTTCAATAGAACTTCCCTAACGATATTTGTATTTGAACCATTGATTGCCAGTTCGCTATATTTGGCATATCATGCCGTCTTTGGAGATTTTTCGGATAATTTCCCCATCATCATGAGTTTCATCTTGAATGTGGTCCTTTTGTGGTATGTCATTCTGAAATTGTGGCAGAAGGTTAATTTTGTGGGAAGCTGCGAGTGGTTTGTCCGGAAGGGCAGTAAATGGCTCTCTCGACAACCGTTTTTTAAGCGCAAAAATAGGTCCAAAGAGGACGATCACGAAGAATTCTATCTTCTATATCATGAAAACATAATGATTATGAACCAGTAGTCTTCTCCTGCTCATTTTTTCCGTTTTATCATCAACCTCAGAAGATATTGAATCCATGTTATCCCATTTCGGGTGTTAAGTCTTTCCTTCTAAGTCGTCAAACCCGTAAAAGGTCACGAAAACTGGAAAAATATTTTTCCATTACACCGAATCCAGACAATATTCCTAAAAGCGATGTAATTTATCAAAACATACAAAGGAATAATTTTTACGCGTTAAATTGCTCTAAAATTGAGAAGATGGAATAAAGAGTGATTTTTTCAAAACACCTAAAAGTCATTTCACCCTAAAAATAATTACTTATTTAAACAACTATTGAAGTTAATGAAAAAATATGATCAAAATGGAAGAGAAAGGGCAAAATTTAGCTAAAATGAGTTTAAAGGGACCAAATCGATTTGTGACTATTGATTTCTTACGTGGAATTTCCATATGGATGATGATTGTACTTCACATTCCTATGGCTGTTTATGATATGTCTTGGGTTTACACCTCAATGGAGGAAGCACCGATTATTTTAATATTGATGTTGGTGGTAATCCTCTATTTAGGAAGTTGGTGTGGATTCTTTTTGATGATATCTTCCATTGGAAATATGATTTCCATGCGAAATTCATTAAAGAAGGGAAAATCTGTTAAAAATCTAGTTTCAAAACAAGTTTTAGGTGGATTTCTTTTGCTTATTTCTGCATGGATTATAGAATCCACAACCGGATACACTGGATATTTAGGACATTTGCTAGAAGGTTATAATAATATTAATATCATATTTGCTCGAGGTTTTCAATTAGAAACTATCCATGCCATTGCTTGGGCAATAATAATTAATGGGATTGTACAAGGAATATTATCCAAGAATGGAGGATTCAACAAACCCAAACGAAATATGATTATTTATGGAATACTTGCTCTAATTATTATTTTATTAACTCCGATAATGTGGAATCTCGCAGATAAAATAATTCCGGGGTATCCTTATGCTTTTTATGATTGGTCCAGCTGTAATCCTGTAGGTTATCCTGAATACCCTTGTTATCTTGATAGAATGCAATATCCTGTATTAGGATATTCGACGTTAGTAGATTACATACTAAGATTTATTTTATCGCCAATTGCAGGGCATCCCGAACCGATGTTTCCATTTTTAGCCGTTTCTTTTATTGGGAGTATTGTAGGGATTTGGTTAACTTCAGAAAAACCATCTAAAAAATTCCTAAAAAATGGGATTATTATTAGTGTTCTTCTTGAAATTGCAGGTTTGATTGGATTAGTTTTTATGTTTGTCAGGGGTTCCCAAGATTTCGATTCTTTCATTGACGGAACTTGGAATATTCACGCTTTAAATGCATGGTTACCGTATTTTGTATTATTTACTGCAAATCAGCTGTTATCAATTCTATTAATTATCAGTTTGGTTGAATTTAGGGGTATTAGTAAGACTTTTGCTGAAAAAACAAAGCATTTTCGAAGATTCGGATTCGTGGCTTTGACTATTTATAACTATCAATATATCTCATTGATTCCTAGATATTTACTAAGCTTATATCCAAATATCGATGGAGTTACTCCAAATAAATTAAATGGAATTTTAACGATAGTTGTTCTAATTTCTACATTTGTATTGTGGGAAGTTATCCTTCGTTTATGGGAGAAAATTGATTATGTTGGAAGTTTTGAATGGTTTATTGCTAAAGTTTCAAATCTAATTTTACCCAAAAATAAAATTAAAAATGAATCTGGTTCAGAACAAGATCAGAGCAAAAAGAAGAAATGGTGGGAAACATCCCGTTTAAATGCTAAGAAGCAATTCTATGATGTTGATTGGATTGAATTAAAAATATATGATCTTAATGATTCAAAATTAGCATTAAACATATCTCTACTGGGATTAATGGTATTTCCATTTCTATTCGTTGGACTGAAATTAGCAAAAACTTCGAGAGAAAATGAAGGAAAAAACAATTATAACACATCTGCCAAAAGTATTAGCATGGTTGGCATTTTGTTATTTGTCATTGTTTTCATTGCATTATCTCTATTGACAGGATTTGCTCTTTAGATCTGAATTTTTTGTTTTAGTTATTTATATTTTCCTATCCTATGGATCCGGCATTGTTCGACCGATCTTGACAAGCAGGTTGACGAAAAGTGTCGATAAAACAGAATCGGCGACAATATTAGGGATCAGTAATGCTTTAAATAGCTTAGGGTAAATTATCACCCCAATTACCGGAGGTGCAATCCTTCTCTTTTTAACTCCAAATATATTGCCACTTCTTAGTGCGATCGGGTTTGTCATTACCTTTTTAGTGGCTTCGAAATCTGATCCCCACAAGATATAGTTTTTAACCATCTCAAATATCAGATTCTATACCATTCATCCAAATGAAGTTAATTTTAAGGAGTGTTTAAAGATATATTGAAGTGGTTAAGAAATTCTTCGAGAATAAGTTTGTTGACTAATCGATAGTGGGGAGAATATTCAAGCCTAAACAGCTCAGAGTGGGAAACCAGAGGAATTTCATTTACCTTTTTTCCTTGAACCATCTCCAATACGAGGTTAAGCCACTTCTCCACACAATCCCCCGTAGAGGGTTGCATTACAAAGTACCCCTTGGTGATACATTCCTGCAAAAAATGCCATCTGGAAAGAAATAAGAGGGACGAATTCGGGACCCGTTTATTGGATTCCATCATGAGGTTCCATAAATCTTCGATGGTAAATCTCGGTTCTTGTTTCCAAATTCTGAGGTTTAATCTCCCGATACCGGTGTCTTTATCTATGAGTTCAAAAAGCTCATCGCGATCCAAGGGATCACCGACTGAAGCCATTTCGTCAATAAGCCATGTTTTTATGTGCTGTAGATCCCCAAGTTGAGAAAGATGACTCCAACCGCTGGTTCCCTGGTGGATGAATTTATAAAGATCCCTTAAGCTGATTGAGGGATATTTCCGAATGTGGGATATCAGTTCCTTATGGGTAAATTCAAGAGGAAGAGATTTTGATAAAGCGACGTGAACTTT
>JABCSI010000050.1 GCA_018238965.1 Promethearchaeota archaeon | reverse complement strand
GAGTTATCATAGAATCGATGGGTTTTGAGATGTAAATGGAACTCCTTAGCCCACTCAATATTGGCATGGATGGCACAGAACATACCACCGTTGATCAATAGGACTGAAATTTTATCCATAATGGAGGACAGTTCCAGGTTGTCTATCAAAATTATCGGATATTCGGGAGAATTTGACAAATCCGAAGTATTTGAAGAAAGTTCGGAGATTGCCGATTGTACTTCTTTGATTAGGTGTTCTTCGGTCTGATCCTTAGTGGAAGAAACGGAGATCACGGTCATATTTGTATTATCGATGAGTAAATTATTCAAAAGCGATGACATGGGTGAGTCCTCCGATGTGATCATTAATACTTTGGTTACGGAGGTGATTTGTGCATACACCAATAAATTTCCAATATTTTCGGGGGAATATAACTCAGTATAACCCATTTCATCGAAATTTATTGGAGTGAGGGCTCCGAATGTCATGAATCCGGTATGCCCCACCATTCTTCCCAGGGGACGGGTCGCATTGGGTTTCACTTGATAAAATCGCTTCATCAATTCAATGGTTCTAATGTATGGTACCTGTTCATGGGTTAATGCTTGTACATTTTTCTTCACTTGTTCCACAGTAGGACTAAACAGACATAATTTTCCATTTTTGGGGTGGAGATAAGGAATAACATTTGCTACAGCCTCCCATGGGGTTGCCAAATCCAGCATTACGAAATCTATATCGGTAAAATCAAAAGTCTCCTCTAGTATATTGCCTATTTGCAGAGTAGTGATATCTTCCATTCCCATTTGGGCTACATTCTTCCGAGCTTGGTCAAGGGCATTTTCCCGGATATCAAAACTGTGCACATGCCCTTGGGGAGAACAGAAATGGGCGAGAATTCCGGTGACCGTTCCACTTCCCGTTCCTGCTTCAACAATTTTAGACCCAGGGTGTATGTTTGCATAGCATAGGATTGTACCGATGTCTTCCGGATAAATTATTTGACTTTGTCGCTTCATTCGAAAAATTATATCACTAACCTTGGGGAGAAGAACTGCTACTTTATTGTTATTGGGTTGCAATCTGTAAGTGTGTCCGTAGGGTTGACCAATTAAATCATCGAAGTGTAAATACCCTTTATCGCAATGAAAATCCTTTCCGTCTTGAACCGTTCTAATCCATTGTCGGCGAATATCATAAAGAATAAAAATTCGATCGCCCGATTTTATGAGATCTTCCATCGTTTTGTTTAGGGGAAGAAATTCAAAAAATTTTTCGGATTTTGTTAGAATTTCTAGAATATCTGGATTTTTTAGATTATTCGTTCTAATTCGATTTTTCGTGATTAGGAGGATTTGATTCGAAAAATTCAAAATATATGGTTAATTAACGATCATGATTTCACAACGTATTTTTTTTCTTTGATTTAATCGTTGTGGGAGCAACCGCTGATAGCAAAATCCATATCGAATAAATAAAAACGATATATTTTGGGTGCAAGTTAAATGCTTAATAAGAATGAACCGGAAGATGAGACTCCTCGGTCCGAAGATGAAGTACTTGAAGAAAAAACCGAAGAATCATCTGATGACGAGGAAGAGGTAAAATCTGATTTTGATCCTAAAAAGGATGACGAAGATCAAAAAAACCTCGATGCCGAAATTGAAACTGTATTAAACGACGAAGATACCGATAAGGTCAACGTCGATGATGAAAACGCCGATGTTAAGGACGACGATGTTAAGGACGACGTTGTTAAGGACGACGATAAGAAGGGCAAAAAAGCCAAAGGCAAAAAGACCAAAAGTAAAAAGACCAAAGCTAAAAAGGCTAAGGGTAAAAAAGCTGAAGTCGAAGAAACCGAAGTTGAAGAAACTGAAGTCAAAGATGCTGAAGGCAAAGATGTCGATGTTACCGAAGATGCAACTCCTGATAAAAAGGATACTGGTAAAAAGGATACTGGTAAAAAGAATGCTGGTAAAAAGAATGCTGGTAAAAAGGATGCTAATAAAAAGGATGCTGATTCGGATGACAAGAATGAAGATGGAAAACGTCGTCGAAAAAGGAAACAACCAAAGATCGACTTGAACAAAAATCCTAAACTCAAGCGTATAGTCCAGGAATCAGAGCATATTGATGATGTTGATGATTTGAAGGTATTACGGGATAATCACAACAATGGCACTCGTGATTTGATAAACAAGATTAAGAAAGTGCAAATTGAAATTTCGAACGTGAGAAATCAGGCACTGGATTACCGCAACAAACGGGATGAACTAAACAAGAAAGTACAAGACATAAAAAATAGTAAATCCAGTTTGGTGGAAAACTTAAATGATTCCCGCGCTAATCTGAAAAAGGCCAAAAATACCGCAAAGCAAGGTGAAGAAGGCCGCAATCGAAGAAATGTGAGCACCCAAATCAGTAAATTACGTAAGAAAATTGATTACATGGAAAAGAAGATTGAGACTGAAGATTTGGAATTACGCGAAGAAAACAGTATTGTGGACCAAATTGACAAGTTAGAGCGCAGTCTTCAAGAATTGATGAAAGAAAACACTAAACCCAAGCAATTTAAGGAAGAGATCGATAACATCCGCACGTACCGAAAAGATTTATCCGAAATTAACGATGGTCTTCGAACTACTGCGGAAGAGAGTCAAAATTATCACCTCCTCTACTTGGATTGCAGCAAAGAAATCGATGAACTACGCCGGGAAAAGCGGAATCTTCAACGTGAATTGAATGAAAATCGATTTATTGCCGATATTTATCACCAACGCCTGATTGAGGTCAGTCAAAAACAGAATCGCCGCAAGCGAATTTCTCAAAAAGCCCAGTATCAAAACAAGAAGAAGATCAAGAAGGAAATTCAACGACTTACTCTTGAAGATGCCAAAGATAAGATGAAAAAGGGAACCAAATTAAACATCTTTGAAGCACGGGCTTTCTTAGAAGAAAAAGCCAACAAGAAATAGAACTCTTTTATTGATTCTGGAATGACTCCTGTCAGTCATTTATTTTTTTCATTATCATTTTCTTAATTATTTTCATAATCTTTGTCAATTTCATTATCAATAGTATTATTTTCATTTTTATCTTTGGCATCTTCAATTTCCACAGATGGAACATAGAATGCAGAGGAAGAATGAAAAGTAATTAAGAAGTTGAATAATTAAGAAAAAAATTGATAATGTGAAGGTATTTTAGTGTTTCAGCGGTTAAATGTTTTACTGCTTGCGCACGGAGATTTTTGGAATAATCAGCTCAACCGGAACCGTTTTTAATTGTTCCTCGAATTCTTCCAATTTTTCTAAGAATACCTCGGTCGCCCGGGTAAATACTTCTTTTAATGGCAGTGCGCCCGTGCCTTCAACTGTAAAAATGAACTTATTGGGCACGAACTCGATTGTAATTGCCCCATTAGGTGCGAGACTTGCAATTGAATCGGTATAATCGGGTCCTTTCCAATAATCCTTGACCGTCGCCAATTTTCCGTCCTTTTTCACAAATAATTTAGTATGTTCTTTTTTCAGAAACTCATCAATTTGGGCTTCGGAAGTAAATTTAGAATTGTCAACAGTGACCTTCGGGTAATATTTATAACCGATAGAGCATACTGGTTGAAACTTGGCATGATCCTTGCCCTGTCCTAATTGGGCATAAGCTTCAAACACACATGAGGTTTTCTTTCCCAATTTTGCAATCAGGAGTTTATCATTAATGGGGTGAATTTTGGGATCCATGCTCTCCAAATCTCCCGAATAAACATTCCGGGGTTCACTTTCTGCGTGAACTTCGCACATTAACTGGGCTTGGCAGAGCGTGCATCCTTGCCCGCCGCAGGAACATTCCTCAGGTAAATTATAATTCTTCAAATCTGTTGTTAGGGGAATTAAGCCGATTCTGTGGGCAATCATTTCATCGTATAGAACCGAATCATTTTCTACAAAAAGAACTTCGGTTATTGCCATGGTAGCTACCTCGGTCAGGATAATCCGACGATAGGCATTTGCTAATTCGACACCCACGCCATCTAGGACAAATTTGACCATATCGAGATTTTCGTTGTGAACTCGCTCAAAGACATCAATTTTCAAAATTTTTCAACCCGAATTTGGTAAACGTATTGGTAATATGTATTAGTAGTAATATTGGTAATGTTGTAAAGAGATTTAAAAAAAAGGTTTTTGACACATTAAAAGCAAAAACAACTGTGTCCTTAACGATAACTTTTCTGGAAACGTTTGCGTGCCTTACGACCGCCCCAATGCTTGCGTTCTACCTGTCGGGAATCTCCCGATAGCATGGATCGATCATAATCTTTAATTGCACGTAATACGGATTTCTTCTTTAGGAATTGTGTAATCGCTCGGCTTAATGCTATACGGGCGGCATCAGTTTGACCTAAAGTGCCTCCACCTTCGACCTTAACATCAATATTCACCGTTTTAAGCTTTTCATCGTTGACAATGATGAGTAATTCTTCGATTTTCATTCGGGTCAATTCTGGTTGCAATTTTTCAACGGGTACTTTATTAATCCGAATAATTCCTGTTCCTGGACGAACCGTGGCGCGTGCGATTGCATTTTTACGTTTTCCGCTGGTTTGGATAGTTTTCATTTTGATTCACTCCATATGTCCTTAGGCGGACAATTCATTCCCTCGTTTTCGGGTCCAGCCCATGTTATTACATACGTCCTCAATTGTAATAAATTTCTTGCTTAAGCGTTCTGATGAAGCATTACGAATCAAAAAGGGTTCAGCCCCTTGGTATTTAGTCTTCTTTACCGAGGGAATCCCTGCAATATAAACGTGAATGCGCTTCAAGGCTTCTGCACCCCGGAAATTCTTGGGTAGCATGTAGCGGATTTTTTGTCTGAGAAATGTATCTGGACGACTTCCATGGAAGGGTCCTCGTCGGGGATTGCTGAGGTTGCGAATATCTTTGCGCAAATGTACGTATTTTGCCAAGATTTGATTTCGTCGCCCGCTGATAACCCCGTCTTTTGCATTAATAATTATGATATGATGTCCGAGTAGCGCCATCTTAGCAACTTGGGAGCACATTCGTCCCATAATTAAATCGGTGGCATCTAATATTTTCCATTCTGTTTTTGGCATGATTCTTCACCTAATTCTCCTAAATGAGGATGCGAACTCCTGTTCCGGTGGGATTTTTTTCCACCAATTCCTCTATAGTTAGTACTTTCGATTTAGACGCCTGCAGTTTTACTCGAGCCGATTTAGACATATTATAACAAGCAATAGTAATCGATTTGTCCAAATTCCCGGTTGCTAGGATCTTTCCGGGCACGACAATCGTTTCCCCCTTTTGGGTGAGACTATTGATTTTCGCCAAATTTAGTTCGACTCGGTTACGTTGGGGCGCCATCAAGCGTTTGGACACATCACGCCAGATTGGGCGTTGCGTCTTCCATAATTTCCGAGCAAGTATCCGAATTTGGATGTTGCTGGGGCCTGTTGGGTGTGTCATAGTCAGTAACCTCAAAAATCAGAAATCAAAAATTAATATGATATTCAATGTGATTTTCAAGAATGTAACATGTGCCATTTCATATATTTTTTGTGATTTTTATAGACTTTCCGCCGATTAACCACCGTTGCTACTGTTAGAGGTGGTTTAGGAATTGATCAACATCATTGCACTTCAGTGTTTTCTCGTGTAACGAATGATATGTGTGAAAATTATTATTGATCTTCACATTCTTATCATCAATTACGATTTTTCAAGCCGATGCCCACAATTCGTACAAAAATTGGTTTTTTTCCTAATCTTCTGCCCGCATTCAGGACAATAATTCATTTCATTGCTTACTTTAATGATTTTATTATTGGATTTTGATAATTCTCCATCCGAGATTTTAGTTTTTCCATTGGGAGAAGGGTTGGCATCTTTAGTTGGTTCTTCTGGGGCAACTTTTTTCAATCTTATGAATAATTCATAATATGTGATGAAGGGTAACAAGAAGAATATAAACCCAAAAGCAAAACTCGCTATAAATAATGGCGTGAATGTTCCAATATCACGATACATTTCAGTATTGTATGAAAGGAGTATTTTAAATACCGATGGAGACAGAAATAATGGGATATAAATACTTAATATTAAGACAATAATCAGCAAGATGATTGAAATTGTCTCTAAGAAGGTCCATTCTGTCAAAAATGAAACGGTAGTTATGATCATAACCCCTATGGTAAAAATGCTGTAGATCAATGAAAAAGGTTGGTTGAAAATTGAAGGGTTAAAAGGTAAACCAAAAAACTCCCAATTTTCATTCAGCACCATTAAACGAATGCAAGAGAAGTAAGCTGTAAATATAGAGTAAAATCCTAAGGTTATTTGCATGGTAAATCCAGCAAATGTCCTTTTATTATACATTTTTTTCTTGAATTTATCACGCATAGATTTGGAAAAAATGCCAATGAAAAACACAATTATATTAAATCCTGTGATGAACATGCCCCCTAATCCAAAAAGTATTACAGAATCAACAAAATAGACATTTTCAGTTCCTTGATTTTTATCGAGGATACCTGCAGCACCTATCAATAACATCAATAAGCCGATGAAAAAATAATAGTTAATTAGAGTAATTTGAAAGGAAGGGATGAGAAATAGAAAATTAGCTCCATTTCCCATGAAAAATCCAATAAACAAATCATAATTGTCCTCGGATCCTTTATTTTCTAGACATATGGTTCCAAATGCTATAACTCCGCTTGCTAGCTTATATCCATATAGACCAGCAACAAAACCAATTACTGACAGACTTAATTGAACTATTGCAGGAGGGGGTCGCTTGAATACTAGAAGAAGCAAACAGAAAATCAAGAACACCGAAGAAAACTCCACCAGATAAAATAGATCTGAAGAGGGGTCAAAAATTTCCCAAAACAAGTCTCCCATGGTATACACGTTCAATCTTGGGATTTATAAATTTTTATACCTCCATGATTCAATAGCCAAATCCACCCTTGAAGAGATCGATTTGAATAACATTTTGAGTGGTAAAAAAAATGTTCCTCGATTGACTCTTGCTTGATGACTCTCTTCTTCCCCCCTCCGCACGTATTGGAAATCCACGGGAAAAATTACCTCCCTCTCCAACCATAACTCCCTCTCACGTTTTTCCCTATGCTGAACTACAAGAAGTTTTAAATGCAGTTTCAACACACTTGAATATACCACACGGAATTTCTGAAATTCCATGGAATTTTGAAAATCTACAACCAGAATAGAGATGACACTCATGTTTGATGAAAATGCCCCCGATGAAGGGGAAGAAGAAGAAGAATTCGATGAAGATCTCGATGACGAGCAATTCACCGACTTAGACGATGTGCACGACGATCTCCAAGAACTTGAGATCGGCTCCGATGAAGACGAAACCCTAAACATGGACGACTTCTCACTAGAAGACATAGACGGTGAAAAAGAAGCTGTCCAGATGAGTCGCCAATGGTATAAGAGAATAGAGATTGACACTTGGCTGACAAAAGCACATATGGCTACAACCGGCATCCGTCAGAAAGATCAATATCGGGCCCAAAGCCGGCAATTTACGAAGAATATGGAGGTTCTGGGCGACATTAGTTTCTTTGCCTATTCCTCCGAAGACCTCGGAAAACCGCATAAGGAGCGCAAAAAAGAGAAAAAGCTGAAGGATTACAAAGAAATCATCACTTACAATAATTCTTTCTGGGATCACACCGATAAGGAGTCGACAGTCTATAAACAGGCCTTGAAGACAAGCCAAGAATACGATCCAGTGGAATATGCCCAACTTATTAAGCGCTTGGTTGTAAAAACCTTCTCTGAATTGAAAAGGGATAAAAAGAAGGAAGGCCATGCCGGACGATGGCGGGGCACGATAGATGAGAGCATTTTGATGGGAGTAAACTCGATATTTGGAGAAAACAGAGGGAAAGCACGACCCTTTTTCTTCATCAATTTACCCGGATTTAGATATCGTATTTGCTTAAGTCGAACCCATTCAATCATGGGCGATCGCTACATGTTTACCATTCCCAATCCAAAGACCGGCGAATTAACCACATTCCGGATCAAGGGGCGGCGCTTTACACCCGGAAAAGATTTTAAGGTGTATAATGCCGAAACAGGACAAAGAGTTGCGATAATTGATGATCGGATGTTAAATGTTGGTGGAAAAACCACAATCCGGTTCAGGGGTGAGAAAGAATATGAGGATTTGAATCGTTCGGTGGTCTTTCGACGAATCTTGATTTTGTTCGGAATTTTAATTCGCTACATGAAGGAAACTGATCGAAAATACAAACGCATTCATAAGGCTTTGAAGGCGAAGAAGAAATACATAAAGGAAATTAAGAAAGCCAAGAAGAGCGGAGATCCTGCCAAGGTAGAAAAAGTTGTGACGAAATATGATGTGATTCAGCGGAAATGCAAATTAATTAAATCCGTGGTGGTCACCAACTCTGAAATGACATTGCATTACAATCCCCGCCGAATGCGGTCTTAATTGTTTGTTTACTTAATGTATGCCCTTCAGGGCGCTTTCCATTTTTTTTCTCATTCTTATTTGATGTTCTCAATTCTAACTCTCAAAACACTTTTAATGAATCTAGGGGTGAAATATATGATACAAATAGAAGAATTTATGCAAACAAGGAGAAGAAAAGAATTAGGAAATGAATCGAAAGAAGAAAAGATAAGAAACGATAGGAAAAAAGTGGAATCTATAATCGATAATTCAATTATTAAAAAAATTAACTTTCTGTTGCGATCTTAAGAATCATTTCTGCGGCGCGATCGTTATAAGCTTCCATCCCTACGACGTCTTCGGTTTCTGCACAGACTGTGTGGAATTCCTTGACCGAGATTTTTCTTTTTAGGAAGAATTCGATAATTTCTTCTTTCATTTTTTCAACAGTTTCATCCCGTTTGTCTGCGGGGATCAAATCGTATTTATTGAAACATACGTAGATTTGACCTGGGAAAAAGCGCACATCCCGGAAAAATTGAAATTGATCGCTTACAGGGCGGTCGCAAGAAAAAACAGCAATTATTTGTTTCGCAATCCGAGAAATAGTAATTACACCCATCCGCACCACTGCACGGCCTCTATCACCGCCCGGCGCAAATAATGTATGATTTTTGTGGGTATCCACTTCTCGAAATACAACTCGGTTAGGATGAATAGTTTTAGTTTCCTTTACCCCGGTTTCCGGATCGAGCACTGCCTCACCTGAAAAATCAGTTTTAACTACCTTACATTCCTTTCCTCCTTTCACGGAGATTATTTTATTGGTTTTCAGATATTTCACAAATAATCGTAAAATTGTGGTTTTTCCAACAGATACTGCACCTAATAATCCAATGTTTGCCATAGTTTATCCCTCCCCCTCATCGATTTCCTCGATTTCCAATAACTGATTCAAAAATGTTTCATAATCGCCCACCAGGAATTGCTCCAAAAATGTATTGTTGTGGGCTTCAATTAACGCAATCATTAAGTCCTTCAGTGTCGTAGAACTTTCTATAAACTTAACGAAATTTTCCTCCGTGGGGTCCATATCAAATTCGCGGGGCGTTGTGTCGAATCCGAACTTGTTGGTTTTCGGTAATGAAGAGAAATACCCGAAGGCGCTATATCCCATGTAGGAAAAGTAGACGTAATAACGAGATTTCATATTCTTCACGAAGTTAGACAAGAAAACCGTGCTGTATAATTCCCCTAAAAATAATTCTTCATCCTGTTTCAAGGTATAATACGGCGCAATCGGTGATTTTAACCCCGGTGGAAACATCTCGGCCGGTGGAAGAGAAACAAATGGAATCTTTTCCTCAATAATTGCCCATAAATCATCCCGTCCCTTCTCTACCAAAATTTCCTGGATTTCATCGTAGGCAAATGCGAAATCCGCTTGGAAACTGATTAAAGAGGACAGATACACCGATAAACAAGCAAAAGTGGCATCCAATATTGGCCGCTTTTTGGAACTCGATGGTTTTATTGCACCTCTCCATGATCTAATTGCGGAATATGCCCATCCCCGAGTATCAAAGAAATTACCGCTTAAAAAGATGAAATTGATCTCTGATTCATCCATACCCAGTATTTCTTTAGCTTTATTGACTAAAGCCGTTTCGACAGCATCGCTATTGAAAGTCGAATGTATTTTCGGGTACACCAGAATAGCTTTTTCTGATTTTTTTACCATCTATATTCTACTCTTCTCTTTCTTAAGTAATAGTTTGTTTGATTAATGCTATAAAATTTTGGTTTTGATCTGGTCTTTCTTCCTTGGGTGAATCCGATTTTTCCTTGAATTAGATCTTTGAATTAGATCTTTGAATTAAAATTTTTAAATTGGATCTTTGAATTAAAATCTTCGAATTAAAATTTCTGAAAATAACCAACTAGATTTTCATAGAGCGTGTTAAAACTTTCGAAATGTTGAATATTTGTCAAAGTAATTGAGTTTATGAATGTTTCTCCCCCTTCATTATGCTTAATTACATCCGATTGCATTTGTGGCTCGGAATTTTTAAGGGGCACAAGAATGGGTTTGACTATTTGAGTTATATAGATTTCCTGAGTGATTTTTTTTATATCGGGATTAGGAAACCGAATAGTGATAGATCCATTTGCAAATTGCAATGTTGCCAGAAGTTTTTGGGAGGTGTTGAAGATTTTTTTCATTAAGTGCATCTGATCCGAAGAAACTGGTTTTTTAGCGGCAGCTTCTGCATCTATCATCATTGCAGCGGTGGTAAAACTCCCTTTTGAGATCAAGTGGTTTATTTTCTCGATTTGCAGGGTGAGACGATCAATATCATTTTGGAGTTGATCGAATTCATCCTTCTTTCTTTGTACCAATCCCTCAATTTCAGATTTAATCTCCAGAAGGATTTTGATCTCGGGTTCTTTCATCTCACTTTGATCTCTGTTTCATTTAATATTATTATATTAAACAGAAAGAAATAAAAAATTAGGGATGGCTCGATTTTTGGTTTTTAATCGTCTTCATCCCATTGCAAAATCGTGTTCTCAAGTTATTATGATTTGAGTTTGATTTTCTTAGTCGTTGCGGAGGCTTTTTCAGGGTTTACCTCTTCCAAAGTCTTCACTAAGGCGGGGACTTCATCCTGAAACAAAGCTTCTTGAAATTGCAAATACATTTCGTAGTCTGCGATAAAGAGTCCTTTACGCTTTTTAGGTTTTCCAGTTGCCTTGTCTACGGGGTTAACTTCCACCATAAGGCGGCCATCTCTTGTTTTGGTTCCTGGAATCTTTACCACGAAAACGCCCGGGATATCGGTTTCCATTTTTTCCCAATCTTTTCCTGTTTTGAGGAATTCTGTCAATGCTTCTATCATTATTTTCCACCGAAGTATTTTTGGTAGTTATTTTTTTGTATTTTTTTTAGTATTTATCTTTTGTGTTACACCAATGGGTAACAAGAAATCTATGAAATTTATGAAATCAAAGAAATCAAAGAAATCAACGAAATTAAAGAAATCAAAACTAAAATAAATCGACAAAAATCGTAGTTCCTAGGCATGTTTCCCGAAAAATATTTAAATTTTACCGATAACCCTCTATATAATAAATTTCCAATTATTAGGACTTGACCCCCATGAAAATGCTCACCGTGTTTATCCCTGAAGAGTATATTGAATCTCTGGATCTATTGGTTATTGAGAATTTCTTCCCAAATCGAAGTGAAGCCATAAGGATTGCAATACGTGACTTAATCCATAATGAAAATCTGTTTAAGGATAATTTGGAGAAAAGAAAAAATAATCGAGATAGAAAACAACTAGATAAACAGAAACAAGATAAGAAACAGGAATAAAGGAACAACATTCATGAAAACAGGAATTAAAGCAACGGGATTCACAAAAGAAGGAAGAAAAAATTATAAACGGGCAATAATTGCAAAAAACAATACAATCCTAAAATCATATTTTTGGATAAGATTTCCGCTTGCGCGCACTTCTCCGCTTTATTTTACGTGCTTCAATGCGTGCAAATCGTCGGGCCTCCGGAGTCATGGACTGTTTGATTTTTTCGGCTAAGCTTAGCGCATTTTGTTGCTTTCGTAGCATCAATTTATACCGAAGTAAATTTTGATCGCACAGATGTCGTTGCTTGAACATATTAATTTGGTTAAATATTTCGGCTGCTTTCTGGGTTAAGGATAGGGCTCCTGCAAAATCCTTGGTTTTTACATAATTTTGTGCTGAATTGAGAAGTTCGAAACCATCCTCCTTCGTTGGAAGGGATGCTCGGTGCTCAATTTTAGCCTTCAAGGCATAAATTTCTTTCTCCAACTCACTCAGTAATTCAATTGTTTGATTCCACATTAATTCGCCTACTAAACCGATGACGAGTTCATATGAAGAAATTGCATTGGCTACTTCTTCTTTTTCCATAGCCACAAACACTTGGGAAAGATTTTCCATGACTTGCTTCTCCAACTCAAAATTTGAATTGGCAAGAACCTCAGGCAAATGGATTAAACTCTTCTCAATGCTTTCAGAAATCTGTCGGAGTCGCTTTTTCGTGGTGTTTGCTTCCAATTTCCATTTATTTTGGGCAAAATTGAACATGGCATGATGCAAGTAATAAATGCTCATGTAGGGACGTTGCTCCTCGAATTCGGTTTCCGCCAATCCAAGATTTTCATAGGCAACATCTCCCCGTTGTTTTTCCATTTGGGCGAGTTTTCTTTGATCCGCAGTATATTGCTCATAGCTTTCCAAGAATTCTTGTCTTTTGATGTCCTGTTCTGCCATCTGTTTTTCGAAATTACCTCTTTGTATATTTTCTTCTTCTTGACGAATGCGTAATGCTTCAAATTTTGCAAGATAGGCGCTTTTCTTCTGTACTACATCCTCAATAAGTTGTTGAATTTGTTTCTTCTTAAGGGGCCATTGGATTTGCTCCAATAATTCAAGAGCATCTTCATATTTCTTGACTGCATCATCAAATCTGAGCTGTAATGAATAATTACTACCCATTTCGAGCAAATCAATTATCTGGTTTTGAATTCGTTCTTCACGTGTACGAAATTCGTTTTCCACCAATCGGCATTTTTGCTCTTCCAGTTGTTTACGCTCCGATTCTTCTTGGGATTTTTTAAGCAGTTCATTTAGACGTTCAATTTCCGCATCCCTTTGCTTTAACGCAAGTTCTTTTAGGCGGATCTGCTCTTCATAGGCCTCAAATTCATCCTTGGTTTTTTCAATTGTTTCTCGGGTTATCCTAATTCCGGTTACATAGTTGAATTGTGTATATTTCTGCAAAACCTCTGAATACAGGTCAATTGCCTCAGTAAATTGTTTTCCTTCAACTAACTTGTGTGCCTTATCCAAGGTGGTTAGGCAGTCGTTATGGAACTCTTGGATCTTTGCTGCCCTTATGGCTTCTTCTTTCTTTTGTTGCTGCAATTTTTGGGATTCAATTTCCTTAATTTTTTGACTTTCGGATATGAGCTTCTGAATATCGGCCAAATCCTTCTTTCGTTTTTCTTCTTCATGGAGTTTTCTTTGCTGTGCTAATTCCAATTGCTCTTTTTGTTTGTTCATCCAGGAAATTTTAGCTCTTCGATCCAAATCTTCCAATTCTTTCAGTTTATTAACCCGTTCTTGATCCTGTCGCCGTAATTCATTTTGGTAGTTAATTTCATCTTGTTTAAATAATTCGATTTGATTATATGTGCGATCGGCTTCGGATTTCCACCCAATTTGTTTGAATAAGCTCCCTGCTTCTAGATATTTCATAATCGCAGATTTAAATGCATGGGTTTTGACATAATCATTCCCTTCTGAAATGAGCTTAAGAGCTACATTGGAGAGTTCTTTATGCTGTTGAACAACTTCTTTTTCTTTCTTCTTCTCAAGGTTATCCTTTTTAATTTTCTCCTCAATTTGTTTTTGGGACTCTTCGATGCGCTTCTGTAATTCCATAACATTCTGAGTTTGCATTTCTTGCCTTTGAATGCTTTTATTACGGAATTCTGTATCTTTTCGCAATTTTTCTTGATAGGTTTTCGCACCTTCAAATATTTTTAACCCTTCGCCAACCCATCCTATCTCTTCAAATTTTTTGGCAAAATCTAAATAATTTTTGATAGCCTGTTCATAGGGGCAGGGATAGGGAATCCTATCAACGTGGCCCTCATATTCCCCAACAAGAATTTCAATTTTCTCAATCTCACCAAATATTTTTTCTGCTTCTTTGGCATATTTAGCTTTGTCTTGTTCCTGTTTTTGAATTTGAGCTTTGATTTCTTCTTCGCGTTGAGCTTGTAATTTTTTAGAGAGTTTGGCTCTTTGCTCTAACATCTTTTGCTCTTCTTTGGTTTTTGCAATTCGGAGTTTTTCCTCTTCCCTGAAATTACGATCTCGCCTTGATCGTTCCCGATAGGCTTGTGATCCGTCATATAATCTGATACTTTGTTCCGTCCATCCAATTCCTTTGAGGGTTTCTGATCCCTGAAGATAAGTTTCTATAGCTTTTACGAACGGTGGTTCATATGGGATTTTATCAGGGTGCTTGTCATAGGCTTTAACCTCCTCTTCAATTGAATCAATTTTCTTGAACACGTTGTCTGCAACGGATTGTTTATACGTATTTTCTTCAGCTTCCTTTCGGTGTTTTTCATCCAATTGCTTTTTCTTTTCTTGTTGATTTTTTTGAGCCAGTTCTGCCCTTCTTTCAAGCATTTCCTGTTCTTCAATGGTTTTTGCTACCCTCTGTTTTTCCCGTGCTCGGAAGTTAATATCCTCTTTCGATTTCTGGCGATAAGATTGGGCACCTCCAAATAACCGCTTGCTTTCTTCATTCCAACCAATCTCTGTCAGTCTCTGGGCACATTCTGTGTAAGTTGCAGCAACTTGTTCATATGGGCATTCATATGGAATTCTGTCAACATGGCTATTGTATACATCAACTAAGTCCTCTATTTCATCAATTTGAGCAAAAACTTGGTCTGCAATCGACATTTTATAAGAGCGTTCTTGGTTTTCTCTTTCTTTCTTTTTCTGTAATTCTTCATTACGTTGTGTTTCTAGTTGCTGGGCCAATTTTGCTCTTCGCTCCAATAGTTCCTTGTCTTCTTGGGTTTTAGCAATTCTGAGCTTTTCGTTTTCCCTGTATCTGTTATCTTTATGGAGTTTTTCTTTATAGGCTCTTGCTCCATCGAATAAACGTAAACTTTGATCGGTCCACACAATTTCTTTCAAGGATTCGGCACCTTGGATATAAACTTCGATTACATTTTCAAAGGGCGGAATATACGGAATGCGATCTACATGTGATTCATATTCATGTGCTAATTCTTCCGCTTTGTCGATCTGTGCAAAAACTTGATCCGCAATCGATTGCTTGAATGCCCGTTCTTCTTGTTCCTTTTGTTTTTTCTCTTCTATTTGTTTTAATCTTTCTTCCTGCAGTTTTTGGGATTTTAAAGCGCGTTCCTCAAGCATATCTTGTTCTTCTTGAGTTTTGGCAAATCGCAATTTTTCTTCTTCACGATAAATTCGATCTCTACGATTTCGTTCCCGATTTGCTTGAGCACCATCATATAATCTAATACTCTGCTCCATTAACCCAATTTCCCGTAATGTTTCAGATCCCTGAGTATAAATTTGAATCGCTTCTTCATAGGGTGGTGAATAGGGTATTTTATCCAGATGGGATTCGTATATTTTTATTTTTTCTTCGATTGCATCAATTTGCGCTAAAACTTGATCCCCAATAGATTGTTTGTACGATTTTTCTTCGCGTTCTCGTTTACGTTTTTCGTATATTTCCTTTTCACGTTTTTCTTTTAATTCTTGTGCAAGTTTCGCCCTTTCTTCCAAAATTCGTTCTTCCTCTTGTGTTTGGGCAATTTGCATGCGGTCTTTTTCTCGATATTCCTTATCTTTCCTCAGTTTTTCTTGATACTCCCGTACTCCATCAAAAAGTCGTTGGCTTTCTTCATTCCATCCTATTTCTGCAAGGCGCTTAGCTGATTCATTATATATATCTATTACTTCTGGATATGGACAATCATACGGGATTTTATCGACATGATGATTACCACCAACTTGGCCGAATGGTGCTGTTGAAGTTCTTGAGCGCAGGCTACCAGTTCGTAAGTAATCGGCCTGATCTTGCCTTCAAAATGTTCCGCTATTGCGAAAATAATCGGTCCCATAACTTTAAGGTAACGAAATGATGGCCCTTTCGTTTAAAATTTTTAAAAACTTAAAATCTTTAGAAGAAAATCCAAAAAAAATACAAATTAACATGGAATAAGGCGAGAGATTTATCAAATTGGAGTATGAGAGTTCTTATGCTTGGTTATCCTGAAGAGTGGTTGAGGAGTGGAAAATGAATGAAAAAGAAAAGAAACAACTTCTGAAAAGAAGAAAATCTTTGAAGAAAAGATTAAGAAAATTAGAAGGAAGTGATAGGAGATTATGGTTTTTTGTTTCTCTTTTGGGAGTTACCTTAATCATCCTGCCTTTGTTTTTCTTTCTTAATCAAACTAAATTATTCTTTGGATATTTGATTATTCTTGTAATAAGTTTATGGGTGTGGTCTATCTGGAAATATTTTAAAAAATGACAAAGAAAAGACAAAAAATTTTGAATATAATTTTATTGATATTTGGAATTTTAGCATTAGAACTACTTATCTACATAATCTTCGGAATTATAATTTAAAAACTTCTTCTTTCTAAACATTTTTATATTATTCTTATTCTTTATCTTTATGAAAAAAGAGGATTTTATGAGAGAAGCAATTAAAGATGCGAATAAAAATAAACATCATTTTGGAGCTATTATTGTGAAAGGCAATAAAATAATTTCTAAAGCTGGAAAAAGACCTGTTGGCGATCCTAGATATCATGCTGAAACTCAAGCAATTATTAAAGCTACTAACAAACTTAAAACAAAAAATCTGAAAGGATATACGCTTTATTCTACTTGTGAACCTTGTCCAATGTGTTTTTATATGGCATGGATAACAGGGGTTTCAAAAATTATTTTTGGTGCTAGCAATAAAGATGCAATAAAAAATGGTTTTAAAGAGATAAATATTACAGACAAAGAATTGAATAAGAGAGGGGGAAACAAAATAAAGATTGAAGGGGGATTTATGAGAAAAGAATGCTTGAATTTACTTAACAAATAATTAACTAATCATCTCATCAACTTCAACT
>JABCSI010000049.1 GCA_018238965.1 Promethearchaeota archaeon | reverse complement strand
ATATTTTCATTTTTTGGACTGGATTTTATCGGAAAACCCCCATAATCTACCTATGATTTTTCCGTTTTCTGAAAAGAGATGAAGATATTGGACTATTTATTTCTATTTCCCATTAGATGGTTGTCTTTGATTTATCCTGAATATAGAGATATTTCACTCTTGAATGCACGTAGAGAGATATATCTCTCTAGTTTGCTCGTAAAGTGTGTAATCTAAAAGTTTTTAGAAAATGATGGCTATAAAAAGATAAGAGTTGTTTAAAAATGGCAAAAAATTCGCCTCGCAAAAAAAAATCTGATAACAATCGCAAGAACAGAAAGGCTCTCGATAAGCAAAACAAGAAAGATGTTAACGATAAGAAGAAATAATAATTCTTCTCATAGAAAATCTACAAAATTGAGTAAAATCCTTTTTTCTTTTCTTCTTTATGAATGGTTAAGCTTATACCGAAATTGAAATAATCAAGTTGCTCCATAGGGGTTTAAGATTGACAGAACGGGGTCTCACTTTAATTATTTATTGATATCCATGATTACATTCCACTTTAAATTTAGTAGCAACCTATCATACTTTTAATTCGATTTCAATCCCATTCATCTCTCAATTTCCGTTGATAGGTTATGTTATCTGAATCTGAAGGTTCGCTTTCTGAAAGCAAATCCGAAAGTTTTCTATCCGAATTGGGCGAGGTTTTTTCAAGAATTATTTTATTAGATTGAATCACGAAGGAAATGAAATCCCCTGGTTTTAGATCCATTTGTTGAAGAATGCTCTTTGGAATAGATATCTGACCATTCTTGCCCAATTCTCCGATTATCATTAAATATACGCAGATAATCTTGTCTTATTAACCTACCTATAATTTCATATTAGATATAGGCAATTTTTTTAGAAGTTCTTATAGAAAATATTTCCCATACTTCATTTTTCATCAGTTTTTCACATGTTTTGATCTTAATAATCCCATTGAATGGTCAATATAAATGCTGGCGCCATTTCTTTTCAAACCAAATGAGCACTTTGATAATACAATAAAGAATCCCTGGTATAGCAAGCAGGCCATAAATCAAGTAATCGCGTTCACTTTGAATACATCGAACAATCAGAATGATATCAGTCCCAATTATAATAACGAACAGGATGATAATCATCCAACTACTAAAAGGCAAAGGTAATTCTGAAAGAGGACCTTTAATACTAAATAATATAAGAACTTCAACGGGCAAAATGATAAATCCCAAAATAAAATCCACAAATTTACTACTTTTTCCACTTTTATACGGATCGGGAAGTTTAGGGGCATTTTGTTGGGAATCAACCTGATTTAGGGGCGAGAAGGATTCATTTGGGATTTCTTCTTCAAGATTCACGATCTTCATTTTTACCCACATATTTACAGTTATATGAGATACATTACTGTTTAGTCCTAAAAGATTTATCTGATTTTTCCCGCAAGATTGGAATTTCCAATGAACAATCCACGCACTCCAATATGCCTATCCGGACCAAGTAGTTTTGAATGCTCAAACACATATCTTTGTCAAAATCCTCATAAAGGACGCGATTTGACCGATTCGCTTCTATTAAGGGGCGATATTTTTGATAAAATGCCTCAAGACTCCGTTCCGATTCTTCATCCAAGTAATCCTGAACCATTTTCGGTTTAAACATGATAAAGAATACCAACTCATGACGAGTAACTACACTCATCTCGATTTCTAACCCTTTGATCATTATCCGGTCAATTTTGCCCAGATTTTCTTCTCCGAACATGGAGAGTGCAGCCACAAACTGAGAAATGAGATCTAATTTAAGGGATTTATCAATTTGAATACAATACAACAGATTTCCACCCACCCTCGAGATTCCCAGGGCCAAGATATATTTGCGGAGTAAATCCTCAACCAGGGTGTTCCGGCAGAATTTGGACCCAAACTCCGATTCATTCTTTTCGAGGTATTGTAATATTTTTTGAGTATCTAATGCATTTCGAGATGATTCACCAGAGTTAGAAAAGATTTCTGCTAAAAATTCAGTGCGAATCCCATCGATATCGAAGAGTTGATTTTGCAAATAAGTATTGGTATGGGGAAAGTAGAGAATGGGGGGGTACAATTTACATGGGTTGCTGTAACAATGTTTATCCGTGTATGCAGGATCTTGAATAACCCTAGAACTTACCGCGGATAATTCTAGGGATTTTTCCTCGAAATCAACTCGTTTTTCTTTTAACCACTGTTTTAGACGATTACATCGGTCGCAATCCGATTTGGTGAATAAAAATACGGATTCCATCAACTTCCCTCTAAGGATCTGAGATAAACCAAATATTAATGTTTACCTTAAAATTTCAAATTTCGAAATGGAGATCGGGGGATTTCTAGAAGGTAATTCCCTCGAAGGAAAAAGAAAATTCAAATACTTGCAAATCATTAGAAGTATTAGAAGAATTATGGGCATATTGGTATCGGGTATTATGTTTAAGGGTGAAATTCTTGCTGAGAAGAAATTTTACCCCGAAGATGGATTTATTTCGGAGAGCGTTATGGGAGATTTATTCCATGGGATCTTTCAATTCGTCGATCTCACTTTTAATGATAATCTACATAAATTTTCCATTGGGGATTATTCTGTGCTAATGATTGCTAAAAAATTGTCCCAATCGGTGAACCTTGAGGAAAATGAGCCTCCAGTCTTAATTTTCAGCATTATCGAAAAAGATACAAGAGAAAAACCTGTTTTAAATGCCATGGAGGAGGCACTAAATCAGTTTTTCAATCGTTATAGTAATTTTGATATTAGATCGTTAAAGAAGCGAAAATTGGCAAAATTCTCATCTCGATTGGAAGAGGTGTTTAGTGATCTCGCCTTAAAATTAGAGGATCGTTTTAAAGCGCTCTACTAGGATTTTACCTTCAATTTTTTCTTCATCCAGGATCTCGATTTGTGGATCCCATGTTAGACCCTGAATTTTACAATCGTGCCAAAAGATTTGGAAAGCCGAATGGTAGTGGTATAGAAATTCAAAATATGGCTGAAGCTTAATATGCTGCCATTTGGAAAATACTGCTACCCGAATTCTTTTCTTACGATATAAAAGATCGTAGATACAGATGGGTGCGAATCCATTCTCGCATAAAACTTGGATCACTGCGATATTGGCAACCATCGATTCTTCTGTGGGAAAATCGGAGATTTGCAGCGTAATGTTAACTGATTTAATCTTATGTGGGATATCATCAGCAAAATGGAGATCTTCTATCGATTCAATGGCTATGGAAAGATGAGATGGATCGGGGGCAGCCAACTCGGAATAATAGAATTTACTACCCCGGGCGCAAAACACCGATTTGGTTGATTTTAAGTCACCAAAGATTATTAGGTGCGGGCGGAGGGCTGTCCAATTGTATTGTTTTCCATTAAATTCTACATAATTTTCATCAGTAACCTTGATCGGGTAAAATGTAGGTTGTAAATCTTGATGGTGGATGGGATCGAAAATTTGAAAGGTTTTTTCTCGAATAATTTCCGGTAAATGTACAGGCTTGAGGATTACTTTATCAAGGGTTGGCCAAGCATCATAAAAAAGTCCAAATTCCAACAGATAATTACCATTTTCATCCTTATTGGCTATATAGTGGGCGAGAAAACCTTTAGGATAGGCGACATTGATGATTTTTCCTTTTGCATTCGCCATTTTCCCTCGATGCACTTGTAATTGGGTTGTTGCTGAAGCCATCCGGGCAGAGAGATAAAATGGTTTGCCTTGTCTGAGAAAAGCGTATGCGAATTCCCGAATGCGACGGGCTTCAACGGATTGAAAGCCCATTTTTCGATATTTTTTTGAGATGAGGGATAATCCCATTTCGATATATTCTACGTTTTTCTCGTAATATAGGTTAAGAGCTATGGTCCCAATGAGATCTTTCTTTCTTTTATGATAGAAAACGCAGAGAATCAATCCCGAATCAAATTTTATAATTCCCGGGAAGTAATCATAGGTGTCATGGATGAGGTTGTCTACATCTCTTTGAATGGCAATAAGGGCCTTTTGTTCATTCTTGAAGATTGGTTTGTAATCATAGACTTTTCCGTTTAGAATGTCAATAATATGTAGCTTTTTATGTTCTTCTTTCCGAATTAGTCGTAGATCCTCGATAGACCATCCATCCATTATGAAGTCTTACGTGATGCTTCTATTTTAAACATTTATAATTCAAAACTGCGCAAAAAAAAAAATTCCAAAAAATTGGAGATTAATGTTTCTACCTTTTTATTCGGACTCAGGTTCTTTCTTCAACCCCGAGGCTAACAAAAATGCTCCAGGAAGAATGGCCACTGCTTGAATTATAAACCCGACATCTCGCATGCCGAATGTGAAAGCCAAGAATGCTCCAATTAATTGAACATCGAAAAATAGGATTCCAAATATATTCCGTAGGTATTTTTTACTGTATTTATTTTTGCCCATCTTTTTACTGATTTTAATAGCGTAATAAACAATAAATATGAACACAATCTGGGAAATAATCAGGAAATATCCCCCCATATAGAGATTCCATAGTGGATTATTTTCATTATCCCATGTTACTCCTTCAGCAATTTCGCCAGCTGCATTAGGACCAGATAAAAATGCAACTACAAACATTCCTAATAACACAATTGCATAAAGAAGAGTTAAGGTATTTTGACGCTTTTTCCCAAAGGTTCGCGTGGAATAATACAGTGTCAAGTTAAAATTGAGAAGGAAAATCCCTGCAAAGGTGGTAAAGTAAATCGTCAAAATTTGTAAGGTGGAAAAAATTGGTAAATGATCGGTGAAATTCATTATCCCCAATAACTCAAGCAGACGGTATGTAAAATTTACCATAAGACCAATGGCGACAGAAATAAAATATAGGGCGAGGGATATGGATAATCGGTTTCGGTTTCGTCGCAGCAGTAATATACTAATAACGGCAAAAATAATAACAATTATTCCTCCCATAGCTAAGCTTTGAATTAAGGAGCGTTGAATATCAGTAAGTTGAAGTAACATAATATAGATTTAACCAACAATGAAATTAAAAGGTACGTTTTTATATTCCAAGAAGGAGGTAACCACAGATTTGTGAAATTTTGGTAATTTTAGAATGAATTCGGAATAGGCATAAGAATGTTGACAAATCAAATGCATTTTGGCCCAAAATTCTCCATCTCTCTCTATTTTCAGTTTTGTCGTAGGAAAAAATTGAAATCTGAATCGGGATCACTTATCATACATTAGGAATGAAGTTTGCCATAGAAATTAACTTATAATGTAAAAAATTACCTTAAACTGAATTTAACTCTTGCCAGCTAATATTGAACCCATTCCTATGTTTTTACTGAAAAACTCATTTTTAATTAGATTTTCGATATATTCGTTTGAGAATCAGCGCCGCCATAGTTGCGGCCCCAAAGCCATTATCGATATTAACCACTGCTAATCCAGGGGAACAAGATTGTAACATTGTGGTAAGTGCGCCTATACCTTTTGCGCCCAATCCATATCCTATCGATGTGGGGACTCCTATTACAGGTACATCAACAAGAGAAGATACAACACCGGGAAGTGTCCCTTCCATACCCGCGATGCAAATTATTACATCCACATTGTTGTCAATCATTCTTTTGATTGGAGGAAATATCCGGTGCATTCCGGCAATTCCCACATCATAGGCAGTATCAGTAGAGTATCCCATATAGGTCAGAACTAAACGGGCTTCTTCAGCTATCGGTATATCGGATGAACCCGCTGTAATCAATCCCACAAAACCCTCGTGTTTGGGAGGAGAATAGTCATGAAACGCAAGGAACGCAATCCGACCCGGTCGATTTGGTGAATAGGTTATTTCAGCATGGTTACTGTAAAGAGCATCCAATTTCTCAAATTGGGGTGATGTTAGCCTGGTGAGTAAGACAAAACGATTTTTTTCCAACATTTGTGCGGAAATTTTCAATACGGTGGAAATTTCTTTTGTTTCTGCAAAAATAACTTCGGGGATACCGGTACGATGATGGCGAAGTAGATCTAATTTAACCGAATCATCCAAGGTTTCAATATAATCCAATTTCAAAGCCTTCTCGGCTTCAGTTAGATTAATTTCTCCTTTTTGAACTTTTTCCAATATATCGCGTAGGGATTTCATTTTAATCAGATTTTTAAATTTCTTAAATATTCAAATATATTAACATTTTGCATTATAACTATTCACTTTCAATCAAGGATAAACTTAATCAACAGCTGGAACGCGGAATTCCGTTGCGTTAATAACTGAATCTGGGAAATGTGTCAAATATTTCGTGAGGGCACTGATGGTATGTTGCGTATAATCATTACGCATAGTAAGGGCATCATCATAAATAAAACTGTGACGAAAACCCCCAAAAGCACGCTCCGGTTTCTCCAATTCCATAATTTCACATTCATTGTAGCGCATCTGTAAAATCAACAACCATTCGATGCCGATCTGCATGGAATATTCATAGTTGTTCATTCGGACAGTATCATTGAGATGTACGGCTGCTGCATATGCATCTCCCAAACCTTCCATTGTTGAAGAGACTGCAACACTTCTGCTAATGCTACCCAAGACATTGTTGCCAAAATCATCATAATATACTCTAGTGTTTTGTTTTTGCAGGCGATAATCAACGAGATCAAACGCAAAATCCGCATAGGTTTTATTTTCTGTCAGTAAATATAATTCTGCAAAAGCGGAGGAGGCCCAAGGAATAAATGGTGTATTTTCTCCTGCATAATAATCAAAATTTGCGATGTCCGAATAAAATCCATAAGCCCGCTCCATGGCATACAAGTACTCTCCGCTATTGGTTAATTTATACAGAAGAGTGAGAGCTAACAAACTTTCTGCTGGATAATAGGGAGTATCTTCACCATAACTCGCATTCCCTCGGTAAATGTAATAAGAACCTATTTTTCCATTCGGTTGTTGCATCCAGATTAGTAGATTGCCCAGTTTTGTCATATAAGAATTGTATCGTGTATCACCCGTTGTGGCTTGGTATTGTGTCAAAGCCATCAAGGCTAAAGCGGGTCCCCCAGTGGTTGAAGTTTGCTGATAGTAAAAGTAACCAATGGAAGAATCATTATCAAAGACATTGAAATATTTTAAACCCCAATTGATGGACTCCCTAACTGCGGTGAGCATTTCCGGTTGTGGATTCATATTGTAGTAATAAATCATCGAATACACGGTGCCCCAATGCCGAAGATAGGAATAAGCGCTACTATATGTGTCTTTGTCTAAATAATACATATATTTAAATGAACCATCCGAACGAACTGAACGGATTAACCAATCACTCGCCCATTCGGCAGCATTTTCAACATTTAGATCAGAAACATTCTCTGGATATTCCCAATCGTCTTCGAATATTTCATAAAGATCTAGATATTGGATTACATTCGGTATCCCTATCCCGAGAATTAGTCCAATTGAGACCAGTTTATATTTATGACGCCCAATCCATTTAATCCATTTTAATTTCATCCAGATCACTTCCAGACTATCATTTCAATTGCAATCTTTTTAAATCTTCAGTTAAGGAGTTTGATGGCGAATTTAAACCTAATTTTTCCAGCGTATCCAGCAGAATCTGATATTGAAGCGTTTTCTTCTTAGTTAGAGGTGGAGCGATGGCAGTGTCTGTATCAGAAATAATATTCAAAAGCGTTTTTATTGATTGGATGTAGTGGGGAAGGAGAATTGTAGATGGAGAGCTGTAATCTTGGCCCTTAAGTATCGTTTCTTTAATCAGGTCTTTTTGGGGATATAATTCATATCCAAAACCCTTAATGTTTAATGCATTTGCCGCTGCAAGGGTGGTTCCTGTCCCCAAAAACGGATCTAATACGGAACGACAAGTCGGAACTGCCTTGATACATTGATAGGGAACTCCGATTGGGAAAGGTGCTTCGTGTCCCTTTTTAATGGTGTTTCCTGTGGTTTTTTCATACCAAATATGCCAAACATTGCCCGGATCCCGGAGATCGGTTTCGCCATAGCGCCCGATATTTGATTTATCTGCATAGGGAATTCCGATAGCCTTGGGATTCAATTGATATCTTTTTTTATTTTTGACGAGTAAAAATATGTGTTCCCAGACATTGTTAAATCGTTTATTTCGCCCAGAAGGTGTATAATGCCCCTTTCCATATATTGATTTCACCCAAATAATGTCTTGAATTCGGGTCCACCCCGCCTCTACCGCCGTAGTAACAACTTTTTCCGATATACCTTGATCTACGGCTGAATCCCCAATATTCAGGAAGAAAATGGCTTCATCCGTTGCTACGCGCAAGCATTCCTTCCAAACTCTTTTTAAAAAACTCAAATATTCTTTCTCGTTCTTTTTATCATCGTATTCTTGATTAGAATCTGAATGATATCGTTTTCCCCGATTATAAGGTGGAGAAGTAACTATAAGATCGATGAATTCTTCCTGAATTGTTTCTAGATTTTCACTGGACGAAAAATATATTGTTTGCTCTGCGATTTTCATGAAGGAAGGCTGTGGGTTGAGTTCAGGTAAGGTCATCCTATATACACCAATTTAGAACCATTAATAAATTGCTGTGGAATTTTCATGCAGATGAATCAGCGAATATAAAATTGAAAATCTTACTGTAAACATTCTAATAAACTAGGATTATAGCAATTTTGAACCTCTAAAAATATAGGTCAATGACGTTGTTAATTGAAGAAGAATTTTCTAAGATATTTCAGAAGTTCCACGAGGGCATTATTATCACCGACACCCAAGGAGTAATCCTCTACACTAATCCAGCAATTACTTCTCTATTAAATGTACCCCTCAATTCCTTGCAAAACAAACCTTTATACCATGAATTAAAATTACTGGAAAAAAATTCTTCTACCCAACATGAAAACTATTTAGATTTAATTACACCGACCCATCCGACATACACTTTTGAATTTCCTACACTCTTGATTGATCATCTTGGTAAAGATCATTTTGTCGAAGTAAATATCCATGATATGAAAAATTTCAATCTTATACCTGTGAAATCAAAGGAAATCTTAGGTTTCCTTATTATAATATACGATCGCAGTAAAGAGGTCCAGTTACAAGAAGTAATTCACAAGAATCTCCGTTTAAAATCCTTGGGTGCTATTTTGGGTGGTTTGGCCCATGATTTCAATAATATTTTGACCGCCATTTTAGGCAATGTCAGTTTAGCTAAACTAAATTTGCCCAAATCTACTGAACTCTGGAATTTTTTGGCAGATGCGGAAGATGGAATTGATAAAGCGAGGAAAATGACAGAACAACTGCTCACTTTTTCTTTCGAAGACATAGGAAATGAAATTGAACTTCTCGACTTGAATATAATTTTGGTGGAAATTGTGAACTTTACACTAAGTGGAAGCAATGTTTCATGCAATTTCGATCTCGCTGAAGATTTATGTTCTGTAAAACTTGATAAAACCCAAATAAATCAAGCGATCTATCATATTATTTTAACCGCTGTACAAGCAATGCCCATAGGGGGAACAATTAACATTGCGGCAGATAATGTTCAATTTTTACCACGCAATCTTGAAAATTACCATCCTGGGGATTATATTCGATTATCATTTCAAGATCAAGGAATTGGGATTCGTCAGGAAGATCTTCCTTTTATCTTTGATCCCTTTACTACTCACCAATTCGGAGGGCAGAAAGTCGATCTCTCGTTGGTGAAAAGCATAGTTGATTTGTATAAGGGATATATTGAAGTTCAATCCAATCTCGGTGAAGGGACTCTGATTACGCTCCTTCTTCCGGCAGAGGTCGCGGTTCTTCCCGAAGAAGACGTAATTTCTGCAAAACCCACAAAACTCTCAGGAAAAATTTTAATTATGGATGACGAGGAAATAATCCGTTTAATATTAAGTAAAATGCTGACCCAACTCGGGTTTGAGGTCTATACTGCAGCAAACGGAGATGATGCTCTAATAATCTATCAAAAATTTCTTCTAACTAAGGATCCCTTTAAAGCAGTAATTTTGGATTTAACTATACGAGGAGGAATGGGAGGTTTAGCAACAATTCAAGAGCTACTTGTAATGGATCCAAAGGTCAAAGTGGTAGCTTCCAGTGGATATTCAACAGATAAAGCGATAACCGGCTATAAAGAATATGGATTTTCTGCAACTCTGGTAAAACCCTATAAAATTGAAGAATTAAAAGAAATGTTGACGGAGCTTCTAACTTAAATAAAATCTGTCAATTTCATTTGGTTTTTTTTTTCGGATTTTGAAAAATTGGAGAATTTTAGCCCAATTAGACGAAATTTATTGGAGGTTTTCTCAAATTCACTCATTAACTCATGAATAACGTCGTTTGCTAATTTTGGATTGTTATTTGGGGTACTTATGGATTGGGACCGTGTATATGTAATGAATCCATGAAATCGAACCTTTATTGTGATTGTACGATATAACAACTGACGTTTAATCAACTTTTTATGCAATTTCCCGTTCATATCTTCAAGTTTTTGATATATCAAGTTAAAATCAGCTGTATCTTCATGAAAGGTACTCTCCTTACTGATCGATTTTGGATCGTAATCAAGCCGGGAATCATGCACATGGCGTCCATCGGTGCCATGGACTGCCTTATACACCCACTGTCCATTTTCGCCTAGTTTACGTATCAAATCAGGGAGTTTTAAGGCATAGATATCGCTAAACGTGTGAATTCCTTTGCGAAAATAATATTCTTTCGTTTTTTTTCCAATCCCTGGAATTCTGGTGATATCTAAGGGAGATAGTAAATTTTGGTAATTTTTGTGAGTAATAACAGTCACTCCGTTCGGTTTATTGAAATCTGACCCGATTTTTGCCAATGTTTTAGAATACGATACTCCAATGGAACACGTCACACCGGTTTCCCTTTGCACCCTATCTTTGATTTCATAAGCTTTTTGTTCAGCATTCTTAAAATCTGTTACTTGCTCTGTCATATCCAAATAGGCTTCATCAATACCTGCTTGTTGAAATAGATCACAATAGGTTTGAAGAATGTCCATAACTTGATTTGAAATTTCCTTAATTCGGGAAAACTTAGGGCGTGTATAGATTCCAAATGGACACCGTTGATACGCTTGGGAGATCGGCATTCCAGAATGAATTCCGTACTCCCGTGCTTCATATGAGCAGGTTGAAACCACTCCCCGTCCCTTACCCTTCTTGGGATCGGCTCCAATAATTAGCGGCACTCCTGTGAATTCTGGATGATCTAATACCGCTACTGCTGCAAAGAAACAATCCAAATCCACATGGAAGACGATCATTGGCATTTTCATCTACTCATTCAGCTATAGTTCAGTGTTGTATTTAAAAAGCTGCACATCTCTGATGAAGTAAAACACAAATTTTCGTGGATAATTTGACTACTAATAGGAGTAGGGGGAAGTACAAAATCTGGTTTGAGAAAGAGTTCCTTTAAATAGATGATAATGGCCATTATTATAATCGTCATTATGATACTTATAAGTAATGGAAAATGGAAAATAGAAACTCCAAAGAAAAAACTACGAATTAGGGAAAATATTTTGCTGATAATTCAAAGGGAGAAGAATCTTTAGAACTTATCATTCTATCAATTATGGATTGATATAGTTCAAATACTTTCTGATACTGTGAAACAGCATCTGAATCTGGCTGGATTTTTGAAATTTTTCCGAGTGAGAGAAATTCACGAGTTATTTTATTTATTTTTGTAGCCTTATCATAGGACCAATAAGCATGAAGAGCGGCTCCAAATGCAGCGCCTTCCCCTTCTATATATACTACAGGTGAGTTAAAAATATTCGCTATCGCATACTGCCAAGCATGAGATTGTGCTAATCCGCCCGTGAGGCGAATTTCAGTGGGTTTTATTGGGAGTTTTTGAAAACCACTAAACAGATTCATGATGTGTCCTTCCAATACAGCTCTGGCCAGTCGGGCTGGGGTGAAATCTGAAATTTTAAAACCAAAATACACGGGCTTAGCATATGGAAGATCGGGTGTACGTTCTCCTTCATACCAAGGAATTAAAATCCGACCATCATTTCCAATTGGAGTTTTTGATATTAGTTGATCGAATTCGGAGTGACTTAAAGAAAAATGCCGCAGAAGGTCATCATAGCCATTTGCCATATTGGAGATACATAGAAGCGGGAGATAGTTATTCGTAGCATCACAAAACGCCGCAATTTCTCCCGAAGGATCGATGTAAGGAGTTTTTATAAAGGAATATGCAGTCCCTGATGTCCCCAAACTGATTGTAACTATGCCTTCTTTTACATTGCCTGTTCCTATTGCTCCCATCATATTATCTCCTGATCCCGAGGCTATAGCGCATTTCGGTGAAAATCCAAATTTTTGACAGAAATCTGGCCTTAGTTTTCCAATTAATTCCCGAGAATCCTTCACTTGGGGGAGTTTGGATTTTAAATCGGGGGATATTGCCTCCATCACTTCATCTGACCATGCATGGGATTTCGGATTCCATAATGCCGATCCCGAAGCATCTCCGGGTTCCATGGCCAGTATTCCTCCGTTTTTTCCTCCCGTGAGGTACCAGTTGATATAATTATGAATTAGGAGAAAATGAGCTGTTTTTTCATAGAGATCGGGTTGGTGGCGCTTCATATGATAGATTTTTGCGGCCGTATAGCCCGTTCTTTGCGAATTTCCGACCGCTTTTATCATGGCGTCTGTTCCACCCAAAGTTTGAGTTAAAAGTTGACATTCTTCCATGGTTGAGAAATCATTCCATAATTTAGAATAGGGATTAGCCATATTGCCTTGTGCTGTCAAGGAAACTAACCCATGTTGCTGTCCAGAAACAGAAATTGCCTTTATATTTGGGATTATATCTTTTTTTAAGCTCAATCCGTGAAATAATTGCCGTAGAGCATCAATCCACATTTGCGGATCCGATTCTGAGACTCCAGTTGGAACCCCTTGGCGCACTCCGTTTCGGGTGCCGTATTGGGGTAAATCTTTATCATAATTCACAACGTTTTGGTAAATTATTTGGTGAATTTCGGCATTAACTACTACAATTTTAGCACTTTGTGTCGATATATCTAAACCTGCATATAAATTCATAATAAAGATTCTCCATTAAAGCTTAGAAATATTAAGTTTTTTCTTTTTTCGTAATTGAACCAATTTTCGTATCCCAACTCCGGTGACCACAATACCGATAATTGCTCCCCCAAGAATCAACCCCGATTTCCAATCAAAAATGAACGATTGGGGAGTAGAATCAAATCCGTCTTCTCCAGGAATAGATGTATTTGTTGTTGCATTTTCTAATAGTATATTGAGTGGATTGTAGGGATTTTCTGATGCACTGGGGGGTGAGGAATATTCTGGGAGGATAGAAAGGGTCATGTTTGCTTGTTCGGTGCTTGTAGGGTCTCGCATCTGCATTTCATAGAGTAAGAGAATCCGATCGGTGGAATAATAGGCTCTCATTGACATAACTAAGAAGAAGACGACTATACGATAATAAAAGGATAGAGAAATACTTAATCCATCTGAGCTAGGAACAATTTCTAGTTTGAAGTTATCATTTTCTCCAATTCCTGCAAACATCGTATCAAAATCTGACATTTGGGATGAGAAGTTCGCATCACGGGGTAATACCGTACTGAAAAAGGTAATGTTGGAAAATAAGTCCTGGACTATATTCCCAGAAAGAATTGAGGTTGATTGGTTAATGTGTGTTGAGTTAAACGAAGTAGGGTCATCGGTTTGGGAAAAATTGTATGAAATAAAAAGATGAGTAGAATTTTCCGATATTTCAGTTACATTCAATTTCTGAAAGTACTGTTCTTCCCCCATACTATAATTATAGGTTAAAATATCACCCACTTCTACGGCTACTTCAAAATCTGCTGCCGCTATTGGAGTTATTAGAATAAGTTCCCTACTTTTTTGGAACGGAATTATCGAAAAATTTAACGATAATAGCAATAAGGCAATGATGAAAGCGGAAAAAGAACGGGATGGAATGTGCCTCATGATGGTTTCATATCAAATATTGTGTTTTTTCCCTAAAAATCTTAGCATCGGGTGGATTTAAGCATATCAATTGCAAGTTTATAGTCATCACTTTGGAAAATGAATGAACCTGCGACCACGATGTCAACTCCTCTGGCCACAATTTGAGTAATATTTTCTGAATTCACCCCTCCATCCACAGAAATTAAAAATGAATTCTTCTCGGATAAATCTTGTCGGATTTTCCGTAGTTTGTCTATCTTGGGAAGAATTTCGGGATTGAAGGATTGACCCCCAAATCCAGGTTGAACTGCCATTACCAACACCAGATCAAAATATTGAACCGAATCTTTGATAAATTCAACCGGAGTCTCGGGATTTAGTGCAACACCTGTTTTAATATTTTGTGAGTGTAGTGATTCAGCAAGATCTTGCCAATCCAATTCCAATTCTGCAGGAAATGTCAGCCATTGCGCCCCTGCCTCAATCAATCTATCGATAAAGGGATCGGGATTACTTATCATAAGATGGGCATCGAATACCAGCGATGTATGCGGTCGAATCTTATTGATAAGTCCAGGACCGAAGGAGATATTCGGTACAAAATGACCGTCCATCACATCCAAATGCAACCAATCCGCTCCCGCTTGTCCCGCTGCATCGATTTCTTCCCGTAACCGGCTGAAATCTGCAGCTAATATCGATGCGGACACTATAGGAAAAGGTTTCTTAGCAGAGGTCATTTTCATGAGTAGAATTGTTTCAATACAGGTGATTCATCAAGATTTTTTCCAGTGAACCTCGGTGGTTTTCGGGATGTAGATAGGCTTCGACAATTTCATCATGGGGAAGATTGTCGAGTTTATCACTGAGCTTCTTAACGATTTCAATGTTAATTTCAACAGCTACTTCGACCGGCATATGTTCCGGGTTGATATCGATGCCCATAAATTCTTGATATCCCATCATTTTCAAGCTAAACAGCATTGCGTAGGTTTGTTGGATACCTACCACTCCCACATTTAGGTCTTGATCATAATTTCCGAGGGGTTGGGAGTTAAGATGAACATGAGCCAATCTTTCGTGCATGCCAACTAGAGAATATGCAGCTCCCGCGGATTCATAGCCCATTCTTACATGACCAAATTCAGGGTTCAATCCAAATAACGTATATCCTTTTTCCAGTAATGCAAGATTCGTAGGATTAGTTAGCTTTGCTTCAATTCGTTCCGCCGCTAGGATTCCTTCAGCAGTTGTCCGAAATATATTATTGATTGCGGGTTCATAGGGCTTCGGTTCCATGGCGACGCGCATATTAGGAACTCTGTCGATTATTTCTGCCATGGAATCATCGTAATATTTCCACATCCAGGGATAAATCGTCCCTATATCATAGGTATAACCATCCATTCCTGGCCATGAAATAACGTTGTCTGCTCCAATTTCAAGTGCCAATTCCATCCCATTCGCCGCGATGTCGATGGCATTTTTCCGAATTTCTGGATTTGGATTGGATAATGCCCCAAATTCGAATTGTTTATCGAAAAAGTGGGCAAAAGGAATTCCAACAACCCGGATTCCCGTTTCTTTCTGGAGATTTCGATATAAATGAAGATTATCTTCGTTAATTTCATTTGGATAGTGGGCTTCAACGCCCTTCACTCCAATGTTTTTCATTTCAGCTAAAATATTTATCCGTTCTTCAATGGAAAGGTTGGGAATGAATCGATCATGGAAACGCCCTCCCCCTGGGGAAAAGTACCAAATTCCCACGGAAAACTTAGGTTGGAGTGTGAACTGCTCAAGATGGGCAATTAATTGCTCTGGATCACGATGAATTGATTGGTATTGCAAATTTCTCATAATATAGTTTAGGTGGGGTTTCCTTAAAGAATCAGCTTTTCTTCCCCGACCTTCCGATTTCGCAATGATAAATCCCCCAAGTTGAAAAAAATCCTACAACGTTGAAGCCTACCGATCATTAATGTATCGACATTTATGTGTATAGAAATGCATCTTTATTGAATTTCTATCGAAAAGTGACCCATAAAAGATGTAAAAATGCTATATTTTCACTGCATTGCCAAGATTCATGAAAAAACTATAAAAACAAGCAAAACTTCTTTTGATTAGAAACTTATTTAACTAAATAGAATGTGTGTCAAAATGCAAGAAAAACAAGATAAGAAAGAAATTCCTCATTGGTTGATTGTAACGGAAGAGATAATGGCCGGTTATACCATTTCCAACTTATTTCGCGTGATGTGGATGGCTAGGTTTAGAGTTCATCCCAAATACTGGTTAAGACTTGGATACGCTCTCGTTTTATCAACTCTTACGACTCCCTTTGCCATTGTACAGCGCTTAAAATTACGTAAATTGCTCAAGGGGCGAAAAATCGCCAAGGATCCCGTCTTTATCGTGGGAAATTATCGAACCGGTACCACCTATGTGATTACAACTTTCTCGAAGGATAAGTCGAAGGGTTTTGTATCGAACCTGATTGGATACGCCTTTTCGTTCTTTTTATCCATGCCCAAGCTCACCCGCAAGATCATCGATGCATCTCTCCCAGAAACTCGCCCAATGGATAACGTAATCATGGGATCAGATGAACCCACAGAAGACGAATACTGTTTGGGTACTTACTCGAAATATGCATATTATCACGGTTTCGTATTTCCCCAGAAATTTAAAAAATTCGCCAAATACCATTCCTTCCACGATATGCCCAAGGATGCTCGCCGCTGGCAGAAAGATTACAGTAAATTGGTCAATATTTTGGACTATGTGTATGATGGCCGGCAATTGATCTTAAAGAATCCAGCTGTGTGTTTTAAAATTAAATATATCCTTGATATGTATCCCAATGCCAAGTTTATCTTTACATATCGCAATCCTTACACCCTTTATGCATCCAATATGAATTATTATAGAAAAGTGGTTCCGCTCTACAATCTACAGACTTATACCGATGATATGTTGAAGGAAGAAGTAATTAGCCATTATGCAGAAATGTGTCATATGTGGGAGAAGGCAAAGAAAATTATTCCGGATGGAAATTACATCGAATCCAAGTATGAAGATTTTCTGCAAACACCTATGGAGCATATGGAAAAATTTTACCGCCAATTTAACCTTGCCAATTGGGACGAAGCGAAGAAGGGATTCCAAGCCCATGTGGATAGCCAAGAAACTTACCAAGTGAATAAATTCG
>JABCSI010000287.1 GCA_018238965.1 Promethearchaeota archaeon | reverse complement strand
GTGATTCGTAATAACCAGTACTTACAAAATTTTTGTGTGTTAGAAGTGCCCCTTTAGGATTTCCCGTTGAGCCGCCAGTGAAAACAATTGCACACCCCTCATTCTCATCCAAACTTTCCATTCTTCGGGTGATTTCTTCCCCATTGTGAAAATCTTCTTGCCAAATATCATTCACGAATTGACTAATGGGCGTGGATTTATCAATGGAGATATAGTGTGCAATCTCCGGATATTCGGGTTTAATTTTTGTCAATATTTCCTCAATGCTACCCGCCTTAGAATCAGAAGTAAAAACCACAACCTTAGGATTGGACATGGATAAAAACCTGCGGATATCAGCTTCTTTATATTTCACATCTAACGCTGCTGTAATTGCACCTATCATTTGAGCAGCATAGAAGACATACAGAAATTCAGGGCAGGTGGGAAGAACGGTGACAATTATATCTCCTTTCTGAATGTTCTTTGCAATCATCCATTGAGCCATTTGCAATATTCGTGTTTGCAATTCTGAAGCATGAATAGTGGTGTCCTTGTAGATGATCCATGGAAAATTCGGATCTTTTTCAACCCAATAGGGGATATATTGCCAAAAATATTTCAATTTCGGTAATGCTGTCATAATTATCACAGTTTAAAATATAAATAATCAAAGCTTACTTATCTATATTATACTTACTTCCGTTCAAAGATATTTAAATTATGTGATAATCATTTTCTACATCTCTTTTTCTAAGGCTTTCATAAATCTGTTGATATATCTTCTTTCCATTTAAAGAGAAACTAGTTTTTATTAGGGTGGAAGGAGATAGGGTTATTGAACAATGAAAATTGAAGAAGATTTGACGAATTCACCACTAAAGGAATATAGCAAATCATCAGAAAAACCATCCGAATCTCGAGAATGGTGGATTGATCTTCTGCGCGTAATCATTGTACTATTGGTCATTCCCTACCACATTGTCTGTTCCTTCGTTGAAAATATATTTGGACCTGGAATTAATTTTTATGTCTGGAATGAATCTTTTGTGGATGATAGTTTATATTATATATTGTTCTTTAATTCTTGGCAAATGCACATTCTTTTCTTATTTGCGGGAATTAGTCTTGTGTACTCCCTCAGAAAACGAACATTTAAAGCATTTACTGTAGAACGGGTAAAAAAATTAGTAATTCCACTCGTTTTTGGTTATATCATTTTAATTGCGCTTATGGATTTTTTTGGTGTTCTTTATGTTTTCAAAGTATTGCCCAGTGCCGCTCCCGGTATCTATCAAGTAGCATCGGCACCAAATTTTAGAGAATTCTATGTATGGTGGTGGTGGGGTGCTGGTATGGTGAATCCAGGACATTTATGGTTTCTATTAGTCTTACTCCTTTTTATCCTATGGTTCGGAGGTGGAGTTTGGGGGATAGTTCAATATGAAAAATCTCGAGGACAAACACCATCTGCCAAGCCAGCTGATTCTTCCAATCTTGAATTAGAAATGAACGGAGAAAACCAAGAAATAGCGAAGCAATCTACCGAAGTATCTACGAAAAGTGTATCCTCACCACCTGTCAAACGAAATTTTGGAAAATATGTTCTGCATCCGGTAATTGTTCTAATTTTTGCATTGTTGTCCTCCCAAATAGATAAATTGAACACAAATACCTCCATTTATGCACTTCAATGGTCCCAGCTATTGTTTTTCTCATATGGGATCATTTTTGCGTTTAGTCAGAACCATATTGATATTATTCAAAAGCATTACAAATGGACCTTCCCCGTATCAATTTCTTGTTTTACGATTTATTTAATTCTAACTTCATTGGGAATTACGGGGGGATATGTGGCCATATCACGATCGATTGGAGCGTGGTTTTTGAGTTATTCACTAATCGGTTTTGCATCAAAGAAACTAAATCGACCGAATTCGGTGATCCAATATCTTTCAAAAGCTTTTATGGCAATTTATATTCTTCACCTACCACTCCAAATCATTATTGGATACTATCTTCTACCGATTCCCTTTAATCCTTTTTCAAAGATGATAGTATTAACACTCATAGTCTATGCTCTGAGTTTTGGGTTATATGAAGGGATTAGGCGAACGAAACTTTCGTTCCTAATGTTATGCTTTGGCATTAATCCCCCAAAAAAAATATACAAGGAGATAACATCCCAAAAGAAAATTTCTATCCCTAATTGATATCGGATTCCAGGATGTCAATTACTTGGTATGTATTTTCGACAGCCTCGACAAATCGGTGGAAATTTTCTAACGTAAGGGTGAGTGATTCGTCATTTATATTTGGATGAAACGATGTTAATTCCGTATTATTCCAGATCTCTTGATCAATAATAAAGGTGACATCCTTTTGGCTGTTATTTAGAAGACCAAGTGGAGAAACTGCTCCCGGAATCAACCCGAGCTTATCCATTAGTTGATCAGGTGAAGCGAAATGTAATTTTTTTGCCCCAATAATTTTTCTCACTGTGTTTAATCGAAATTTCTTTTTCGATGGAGTCGTTATTAGATAATATTTCCCAGTTTTTGAATCCTTTACAAAGAGATTTTTACAAGCCAAGCCGGGGATATGACTACAATGGATTTGAGCCTCTGCCACTGTAAAAACTGCAGGATGTTTATAGAGTTTATACTGAATGATATGTTTTTCAAGCCACTGGGTAATTTCTTCGTCCATAGTTATGTTTCTTCCATTGTTCGACGCGTCAATTCGGCTCCACATGCCTCACAAAAAGTTGGTTTATTTTTCATAATTCTAACCATTAATGAGGGGGCTAAAAAATCCCCACATTCGGGGCATTTATACGTTTTTTGAGAAGATGAATCTGCTGCAAGAACGCTTTTTTCCACTTTGGATGAAAATGATTTTGAATCATCTATTTTTTGAGAAGATTGATATAACTCGGGATTTATCTCCAGTGAGGGTTTACGTTCGGATTTTTCGTGATCAAATTCAATGGGTTCTCGGTCTTCGTCAGAGAGAAGATTATGGTCTAAAGATGCACTATCGGATTTATTTAATTGGGCCTGAAATTCTTGAGGTTTTGTTGCCTTCATTTCAAAAATCATAATATGGGAGTCTTCGGTAATTATTACTAGGGCTTCCTCGAATGTTGAGAACAAAAATCCTGAAAAGATTGACATAATAGGTTTTTTCACTGGGATAGTTAGGTAAATTTGCCCTTTCTTATTGATAAGATGAATGTTATTGTTTTCATCAACGACAGCTATTAAAACTTTATCATATATTGTGATAGAACATAAACCAAGTATAGATTTGATAGGTAAATCGAGTTTAGAAACAGTATCACTGACATCAAGAACGAACAGTGAGTTTTCCAAATCACTGAATAATACAACTTTATTTTTGGAAGAATGAACCTTGCCAATTGACACGTAATTGATATCCACTCCATGCTGATATTTTGCCATAATTTGCCCTTGATTATTCAATACTAGGATTTTACTGTTCTCAAGCAAAATTACAATTTCCAGCTGATTATCATAATCCAATTTGCCAATTGCCCCGCCTAAAATACCCGATTCCATTTGTTTTTTCCAGATTTCTTCTCCTTGTTCGGAAGAAATTCTAACCTCCCCTGAATAGGTTACCGATATAAAGACTGGATTTCCATCATTGAAAAGATCTCGGATAAAAACTGCACTTACATCAGAGGAAAAAGGAATTTGTGTGTCTCTCTTCCCTTCAGTGTTATAAATGGATAGTTTTTCATCGTAGGAGAGAAGGAAGATCTTTGGATTGGAATCATTTTGAGTTGTGCCGATAGATCCAAAATAAAAGCCACTGGAGTTATAGAATTCCATTCTTTTATTGCATGTAAGAGAGTTTTTGATTATTCGATTTACCATATCTGGTTAATTCCTTTTGCAAAATTGAATTATAGTAAATAAAAAAGAATTTTGGCGATCCTAGAGATCTGTAATAAATCATTATTTCTCAAGATTTTGGCGCTCATTTTTTATCGAAGTGAGCATATTTTTGAACGCACGGGTCAGATCTCCAATTTCATCATCTTGCGATTCCAATGCCGGATCAATTAATACATCTTTGTCCGATTGAGCGATCGCAGATATTGCATCCTGTTTTGTTAATCTTTTAACGGCGTCGGTGAGTGCCTGTACCGGTTTGGTTATTTGTCCTGCTAGAATAGTGCCCAATCCTACCGAAAGTGCGCTTGCAATAACGATCACAATAATTAAAGTGATAGTATTTCGAGCGTTTACAGTTTGTATCTTTTCTTCTAATTGAGCAACCGATTGAAGCGCTTCAACTTCTGGGACAACAGTAACAACGATATAATTCGTCTCTCCAATGGGGCTATAGGCTAGATAATAGGATTCCATAGTTTCATTAACTTCTTTCTCAAATATACTGTATCCGCTTCCACCTGCTTTTATATCTAAAATGACAGATGTTGGAATATTTTCCAATTCAGATATTTGAGTGGTAAGTTTCTCATCTGGTTCGGGCTCGACTAAATCTGAATGGGCGATAACCAACCCATCATTATCAATCATGAAGGCATAGCCCGTTTCCAGAATGCTAATATTCAAAATGCTTTCTTGAATTTTTTCAATAGTTAGGTCCGCCGCAATTACACCAATTAAATTTCCCGTAGTGGTGAACACTTGCTTAGAAATTGTTATCACAACTCCTAATCCATTTGCATCTACATAGGGTGTAGTAATTAATACATCATCATTTGCAAGCCCTGTAAAATTATACCATAGGCGATCTCGTGGATCATATTGGGGATCGAACATACTCCAAGGATAGCATCGATATAATCCCACCTCAAAACCCATATATATCCAACCAAAATCTGGATTGGCTGCTTTTGTGTATTTAAACATATGATCTAAATTCGCTGATGTATTTATATAATCTAATACTTCAGTTTCAGCATCAAGATAACTGGAAGTATAGACATCCCGTGCAAGGTGATACATTGAATAATTAAATGAAATATGATTCGCTCCATATCCATGAACCCCAAATCGCAATTCTAGTTCCGTTGGACTTGTATCAGTATCGTTATAGGAGGGATATTCTCCGTATATACTGGAGTTTTTAAACAGATTTTCTGCAAAATCGGCTAATGCATTTACATCATTGATTGCACTGGTTAATTTTTCATCGATGGTGTTGGCGTTCTCGGCTGCACTGGTGATCAGATTATTTTGAATTTGGGTTGTTAAAGCATCTTGGCTCTCTGCTGTTGTTGTATTATTTACAACGCCGAAAAAGATACCAATAATTCCACTAACCAGCCCGAACCTTCCAAACAAACAACTCCAACCTCCAACCCAAAAACCCAATCACGACAACGGCCCCAAAAACAACAACCCAACCAACCCAATCAATCCCCTCAACAATCACAAACTTACCAACCTCAGACGAAACCTCCCCATCATAATGC
>JABCSI010000048.1 GCA_018238965.1 Promethearchaeota archaeon | reverse complement strand
TTTCCAATTCAGTTCCAGGTAATAAAGATTTTACGCTTATTTTGTAGAAAATTGAGAATTTGAATTCGTTTTGAATGGAAAATTTTTTTTGGAAAATTAAGGTCGAGAAATTATTATAAAAGGAATCTTAAATGGTTCAACTCTCGATTTGGTTACGGCCAAGAGATATGTAAAAATCTAATGTGAAAAGATTTCAGTTGATAGTGAAGAAAATTCACTTTATTTCAAACGTCTGGTCGCCGACTTGAGCGACTTAATCATATCCACGCAACGATTTTTTTAATTTTTTAAAAGCGATAATTTTTAATCGCACCATACATTTTTAAAACTCAGTTTGGGAGAAATTTGTTAATTCTGGATCCGATCTTGAATTTCCCGGTTCCTTTCAAGCAAAAAATATAAATAAATAGAAATGTGAATTAATATGGCTACAGGTATTGTTAAATGGTTCAACTCCCGCAAGGGTTTTGGTTTTATTACTCCTTCTGAAGGAGAGAAAGATGTTTTTGTTCATTATTCCGCAATCACTACCCAAGATAATGAATTTGCAACACTCAATGAAGCAGACGAAGTGGAATACGAAGTTGTAGAAGGCGCTAAGGGAATGGAAGCAAGAAATGTTGTTGTGACCAAGAAGGCCCCTCGCCAAGAACGTAGTGGCGGCGGACGTGGCGGCGGATATAACCGCAACAACGACGGATACTACTAATTCTTCAAAATTTCATAATTTTGTTGGTTATTGTAGGAATTCAATGGTTCAAAATTTTTTTTACTCTCTCATTTTTGCTTTTATTCTTCGATATGCATTTTGCAGAATTCTTCAATAATCATTGATTTGGTTAAAATTCTCTTTTATGTATTTTCTCTTTTCATTCCAAGTATCCCTAAGCATAGCATCATTATTTTCTCCATGAGTAGAAAAACCTTGAAATTTTTTCGTGGAAAATATCAACGGAGTTAATTTACCTCCGAGATGAACAATTACTTCAGATGCTTAAATGGTTCAACTCCCGTAGTAAGGGTTACGGAGAATTTTTGGCCGAGAATATGGTACAATTCTTGAAGTTTTTTTTGGATATACATTTTTCAGAATTCTCTTGACTGAGCTTGAAAACTTAGATATGCACGAATGAAAAAACACTGTTAAAATTGATATATCGAAGATTTTATCAAATTCAACCGAAGAAATGTGGAATCAAGGCCCGGAACGAAAAAAATTGCAAAAAAAACTAAAGAAGGGGCCCCGATGAAAAAAATTATGGATCCATTTGGAAATCTATAGTTTCTAGAGGTTCTACCGAATCAGAAGTTGCTTTTTTTACCATTTGGTGAGCAATCAACTTTGCAGGAATAAAAATCAAATAAACTATTAGCCTTAATAATGCAGATCCCGCTGAGGCACCGGTAAATATTACTTCTTCTTTCTGTTCCTTTTTAAAAAATCTAAAACCCATATAAGCAAAAAATAGCAACAAGACTAAAGTTATACCACAAAGGGTAAGAATAGTTTCCGTGAATTCATCATAATCAGCATTTGGAATATTCCTCATTAATAAAACAATCAGAGTTGTGATTATTATTAACTCATATAACAAAGCGTTGGCTAAAAAAACAATGAAGGTTTTTGAAATGGCATCATCTTTTTCCATGTATATCATTTAGTTGCAGATATTAATAATACTATATTTTTTGAATTTCACACTTATTTTAATATGCCACACCTAAGAAAATGACTATAGAGAGGGCAAATGGGGTCAGGATCTACCTAATCCTTATCTATTTATTTTCCTTTTCTTCTTGCTCGTTATCTTTCTAACTTGCCCCAACAATATGGAATATCCACTTATCGACAACATCAACACAATCCCAACCTCATTGTAACCTGCAATTAGATTCCATCGGTAATTTCTTTAAGTTTCACTTCACGGAAGTTCTCCCGAGAGGATTTGACTGCCGCAAGGCCAATTTGCAAAATATATCGTGCCTCTTCCGGAGAAAGTTGGGATTGTTTACCCGTTCTAACACCTTCAATAAAATCCTTCGAGCAGTTAATGAAAGATTGGGCCCAATCCGAGTTCATGGAAGTGTCACTGTGCCATTTACCATCGGCCGTGCACCAATGGACCCCTTCTTTTCCCGGACCCGCCTCACAATCCTTAAACCAGCTTCCGGTACATCCTGGAATGAAAATGGCCCCTTTTTCTCCGATAACATCCATGTATTCATCGCAGTTGTAATAATCGGAATGCATGGGTAAGAAATCGTGCAAGCTGGAGCTCCATGTTGCGTAATGGGCCTTATTTTTACAGGTATAGATGATATTAAAGGGACAATCCCATTGGATCGGTGTGGGAATACCTGCAACCTTGATGTTGAATTTTCCCAACCATGTAATCACGGAATCAATGGGCTCTTGCAGCATCCAAGAAATAACCGAATGTTTATGATAGCCATCGTCGAATATCGTGGGGGATTTATAGTTTGCTTTCTCGGTGATTCGCCAAAAATTTGACTTCAACGGGACTTTCCAACCACTTAAGGCCTTATACCCGGCGTACATCCGATAATCAACTCGTTCGGTCTTTCCAATGAGCCCCGCTTCAATCATTTCCATGGCTTTCATGTAGGGCTCATGGAACCGGAAATTTTCAAACACTCGAAAATGTACCGAGTTCTCCTGGGCTGCTTTGATCATCCGATCCATTTCACCAAGGGTCATGGCTGGTACTTTTTGAAGAGAAATCGATTTCCCCGCCTTGGCCGTGGCAATGGTGGTCCCGGCATGTAAGTGATGGGGCAATAATATTTCGACGGCATCCACGGTATTCTGTTTCAATAAATCCTTATAATCCGTGTAGCAGTTGGATTCGGGAATATTGTATTTTTGCGCAACTTCCCTCGTACGTTTTTTGTCCTTATCACAGATCGCCACCAATTCAGCGTTAATACCCCCGTTCTGGTTTGGATCGTATGCAGGAAGATGAAGGGTGCTGATACGCCCAAGTCCGATCATTCCCACTCGAATTTTATCCGCCATTTTTTGTCTTACCCGCTCTTGTTCATTCTTTCAGCATAGAGTTCTTTCAGTTTTTCTTGGTTGGATTGAACTTTCTTTTTATCCAGAGGGAATTTCCACAGGAAAAACAGACCTATTGCCAAAGCCACAGCCGGAAATACGGACATCAATAACCTTAGCCCGAGTTTTTGATCGGCAGTCGGATCATCCAATTTGACCTGTTGCCAACCGTTATAGGAAAAGACCACATTTATACTCAAAATTTGAAGAATGCCCGCCAGACGAATGAAAAGGGCATGAACCCCATAAAAGGATGCTTCCCGGCGTTGGTCGGTGATTATTTCATCGGCATCGGCAATATTGGAAATATTCCTATCAATGAAGTATGGTGCACCACCAAGACCAAAACCAATAAAGACCATGACCACCAAGGCTAAATTGTAATTGGATTGGATGAATAATAACGGTATTAACACAATTATCCAGAAAACATGCGCAAACATGAACGCTTTCCGACTACCCAATTTGCTATCAACCTTCATCCAGAAAAAGACACCTGGAACGGAGGAGAGGAATGCGACAATCAACAATAAACTGGTTTCAAAAGAGTTTTGGTCCAAATTAAAATTCACACTGGCATAGATCGGCAAGACCATAGGAATTATCCCGAAAACAAACCAATTCATGGTAGAACACAGGACAATGAAAATGAAATCTTTATTTTTCAAGGTATACTTGATAGATTCCATTAAGGAGAATGTTTTTCGCTGCTTCAATTCTTCCAATTTCGGTTCCTTTATACCGAATATAAGGTGAAGAACCATAAAGATAAGAATTAGTACCCCAAATACCGCCCCACATAAAATGTATTGATTTTTCGTAAGTTGGTCGGTGCCAACTAAATCCGTTATGATTACACCGGGTAATGCGAACGCGATCAATAATCCCACAATCATAATGGCGCGCCGGGTAAATCCTACCTCTTCCCGGGCCTTATCCGTTGGAAACATCTCGGGATAAAGGGAAGTATGATTTAAGGAATAGGTGGTATAAAATGTATCAAAGAGAATCATAATAACTGCCATATAGATGGCGGTGACCGTAGGATTGGTCAATAGCGGAGTGAAGAGAAAAACCATGACAATCGGAAGTGGAAGCAGCATGGATACGATCCAAGGTCGGCGTCTTCCCCCACCCAATTTCGAAGTTCGTGTTTTATCGGATAGAGCACCTAAAATGGGGTCATTTAAGGCATTAATCAAAGACCAAATAATGTAAACTATTGTAATTTTCCAAATTTCTAAACCAATTACCACAGAATAGAAGGTAAAGATTAAGAAAGAGAAACCTTGATATGCGATCATATCGGGAATTTCCCCAATTGCAAAACCAAGGGCGAGTTTTAAGGGAACTTCTCGTTTTTTAGTTTTGAATTTGGTTTTTTCCTTACGTTTTTGTGTATTCGTTTCAGTATTAGAGCCCATACAACAAGTTTGCGAGATTATCATAAAAGCCTTGTTGTTTCTCTAATGGAGAATCTCTAATGGAATTTAATCATCCATTTTATTTCAAAAACAATATTATTTAACGTTCCTAGACACATCAATGTTAAGATGTCATTTTCATTCTCCCAGAGCGCCCTTCAGGAAGCCGAAGAGGATTTTAAATCTGTCAAAGTAGATCGAGAACAAAACAAAGTTTTAATTGGCGTTGCATCTATTATTTCAAAATATATATATATAAATGAACTTGCTGCACGTGGATTAGTTCGTATTGCAATTCGAGATGCACAACAAGAATTAAGGATAGAAGTAAAGAATATGCCGACTATGGATCCAAAAACTAAATTGAATTTCATTACAACGGTTTTCACGATTATCGAAAAAAAATTAGTTTCCATCTTGAATAATCCTTCCAAGGAAGATGTCGAAAATTTAAAAAAGGCACTTGATGAGGCTTTAAAATTTCGATTAAGTCAACCCCAATAAATATTCTTTGCCGATTTTTCTCCCTTTTTTCAACGAAGATCTTCATCCAACCTTTCCTCTTCGTATTTCTTGCGCTTCTCTTCCATATAGGCAGGAATAGGTACATCCCACCACCCCCACGCGGGACTACCACTGTGATTTGGATCACGGTTAACCATGATTTCAATTACGGCAGGACCATCTTGTTCGAAGGCTTCCTGAAGTGCTGGTTTGATTTCGTCATTGCGTGAGATTCGCTTATTCCAAATTTGAAACCCTTCCGCAATTTGCGCAAAATTAGGAGTATATATTTCCCCCTTTTCATCCAAGAACTCGGTGGCATATCCCCTTTCGGAGCCAAAAACTGCCCTTTGTAAATCAGTGATGGCCATCCATGCAGAATTATTGAGAACCACCAGAACCACGTTCAAATTAAGCTGTTTAGCGGTGTGCAGTTCTTGCATGGTCATCATAAAATCACCATCGCCAACTAATCCGATGACTTGCTTTTCGGGAGCAGCCAATTTTGCCCCCAGAGTCGCAGGAAGCGTATATCCCATGGTCGAGAATCCGCCTGCGGTGATGTTGGTGTGGGGCTCATAGAATTCAAACTCTTGAATGATTTGAGCTTGGACATTACCTGAAGATGTCACCACAATGGCATCCCTATCAAGAAATTCCCGAACTTCCTTCAGCACACATGAAATCATGACCGGTTCAAGCTCGCATTTTGCCCAATCCTTGTTAAATTGATGCCATTGGACCCGATATTGCTGGATTTCTTTAAAATATTCCATTTCAGTATAATCGCGCTTGGTGAAGGATTTCTTTAATTCATCCAGCATATCTCGGCAAACGGCTTTGATATCTCCGATGATTCCGATATCCACTGGATAGTTCTTACCAATTTCGTGTGGATCTATGTCTACTTGGATTAAGCGGGTATCCTCTTCCTTTGAACCGAAATTCCACGCTACACCCTTCTTATATGAACATGTCGACTCGTCAGCGAAGCGTGTCCCTAACGCGATTACCACATCGGCTTTTCGGGAAACTTGAATGCCGCACTTTGTCCCCTTTGAACCTGTTGCATAGGCAAACAAAGGATGATCATTGGGAAAGGCATCTTGGGCCATCATAGAAGCCAATACGGGCATCCCCACAAATTCGGCTAATTCTTGCACTTCTGAGAATGCCTCGGAAGAAACAACACCTCCACCTAGCCACAAGACAGGACGCTTTGCATTCATGAGCATCAAGGCAGCCTCTTTGATAAATTTGGGATCACCCCTGGGTCGGGCCAATGTTTTTCTATACTTGGAATCGGAAAGTGGAATATGGCAGGGCGCACACTGAATATCCATTGGAAGATCTATGTGAACTGGTCCATGTCGACCTGTCATCATTATGTTAAAGGCACGTTGCATTACTTTAGGAACTTGGTCCACATGGGCCAGCTCAAATTGTCGCTTGACTACTGGTTCGATTATTCGTGGCATAGCGCTATCCCTCTTACGCTCGATTTCCTGCAACACCCCAACTCCCCGCATGTGGACATGGGTATCTCCAGTTATTACTAAAACAGGCATTGAATCAACAAATGCATCAGCAAGACCAATAGTAGTATTAATTGCACCTGGTCCTATGCTTGTAAATACAACCAGCGGTTTTCCGCAAACTCGGTAATATCCAACGGCCATATGCACGCCTGACATTTCCTGTTTAGGTTGTATCACTTGTATTTTGTCTTTATTACGATAAAAGGCATCGGTAAGTCCTAAACATCCATGTCCTGGGATTCCAAATACGTATTTAACTCCCTCATTTATCAGATATTCAACTATTAATTCTGCACCGGTTTTCATTGTTTTCTCCCTCATCTTACTCCATTACATCCTTACTCTCTCAATTTTTCTTTTCACTATGGGGTATGAGAATATCTTCCAATTTCTTTAGCATAACGAAAAGCCTCAACAATTGATTCTTCTGACATCGGGCGAAATAAACTATTACATGAAGAAAATATATATCCTCCCCCTTTTGCACCTTGGTTCATGCATCGTTCAACATCCCTGTGAATGATATCGAAATCTGATTGAACGAGGGCCTCCGAACAATTAAGATTCCCTATTAGTATTAATTTCTCTCCGTATTCTTGTTTAATTTGACCAAGATCAATCCCGGCATCAGGATCCAAAGAATGAAGTCCTGCAAACCCTGCTTCACAAACCATTGGTAAAACATCACGAATATCTCCATCACTATGCCATATTAAGGGGACATCACTGGCTTTAACAAATTCTTTATAGTAAGGGAGGACCAGTTCCCGAAAAACTTTTGGAGAGAGCATCGAACCGGAATTATAAGCAACATCATCCCCCATTACAATAAAATCAATATTATTAGTGGCATTGGCTTGCTCAATCATTGAAATTGTCCATTGGGCACTTTTTTCCATCACAGCCTCAACCAATTCACGATTTCTCCTAATTGCTAAGAAAAAATCTTTCATCCCCATGGACATGTATGCGAGAGTCATTCCGGCATCGTGAAAGGCATAATACATCCCATGGCTCTCACCGTATTTTTTCTGAGCCCATTTTATTTCTTTTGAGGGAAACCATTTCTTTGCATATTCAACGGAGGGGTAGTATTTTCGGAGATCATCGAAGGTTTTCACCCTTCCATCTTCATATTGACCACGCTTAAAAATGCGCCCCCACTCATCCACACCATTTTGCCAAGCGTTTTCAGATGGATAGGCACTTGAAATTGGCATACAATCAAGTTCCAATTTTTCCCTTATTTGATAGTGATTTACATTCCCAAACGCTTCACGAATGGAATATTCAATCCAAGCCTCAAATAATGGTACCCTATCGGGCTCTTGGAATGCCAAACTTGTCAATACTCGTTCCCTTGAATTCATGCTAAACACCTTCCACCTATAGAGTTTTTATAGAAATAAATTTTCAAATTCAACCCTAATCTAATATCTATTTTGAAGTTCTAAATCATTTCGTAAGCTCCTCACCAAATATTCTTCTCTTTCAATACGAAACTTTATTTTAACCAATTTCGTTTATTGTAGTAAGAGAATGGCTTTACTTAAACCAAAAGAAATTACTAAGGATTTGATGCAAGATATCATATCTCGCATTATAAAGGTCTGTAATCCAGAGAAGATAATATTTTTTGGTTCTTATGCTACCGAAAATTTTGACCGAGATAGTGATATTGACCTTCTTATTGTATTGAAAAGTAGTAAACTGCCAAGATATCAAAGATCTATCCCAATCAATCTAGAATTATCTAATATTATTTTTCCAATGGATATATTCATTTATACAGAAAGCGAAATCGATGAATGGAGTGAAGTCCCACAGGCATTTATAACTTCTATTATCTCCAAGGGAAAGATTATTTATGAAAAAGAGCGATAATGACTTAACGGTCTGAGTAAAGAAATGCCCATCCCACTTTCCCCTGAAAATGCATATAAACGAGCTTTGTATCATGGCTGCGGATATTCCCCATTGGATCTGCAACAACCAATCATTGCAATTGCAAATTCGTATAACCGAATGAACCCCGGCCACATTCATCTGCAAAAACTTGCAAATCAGGTGATTTTATCTATCAAGAAGCACGGTGGAACCCCCATGGAATTCAATACGATTGCGATCTGTGATGGAATTGCCAACAACGGGGATCAAAGTAAGTACGTGCTCCCATCCCGCGATCTAATTGCAGCCTCGGTTGAGGCTCAGGTGAAGTCCCATGGGTTTGACGGTTTGATCTGTATTTCATCATGTGATAAAATAATTCCAGGAATGATCATGGGCGCCATTAGGTGCAATCTCCCAACCATCTTTCTAACCGGCGGAATTATGAAAACATACAACCACGCCGAATTAGGAGAGGTGGTAACATCTGATATTAAGGAAGCAATGGGAAAATGGAATGCAGGAAAGATGACCGAAACAGTACTGAATGAGATAATTGAAGGGACATGTTCTGCAGGGGCATGTAATATGATGGGAACGGCATGCACCATGGCATCGATGGTCGAGGCAATGGGTTTATCAATTCCAAATTCTGCATTGGCTGAAGCCTTAAGTGAAGAACAAATTTCCGTAGCATCTAGAATCGGTTCGTATATTATGCCGTTAGTGGAAAAAAATATACCTATTACCGAAATTATCACACCCAAATCTCTGGAAAACGCAATTAGGATCGCTTTGGCAATCGGGGGATCATCCAATATGGTTCTACATAGTCTTGCTATATCATATGAATTAGGATTGTCTTGGGATCATTTTCATATTGAACAACTTTCCCAGCAAACCCCGCTATTGGTGAAACTTAAACCATCTTCTTCCCTTACCTTGACCAAATTTCATGACGAAGGAGGAATTATGGCTGTATTGAAGGAATTATCCCCTTTACTTAATTTAGAATGTCAAACTATATTGAATCTGCCTATGGGAGATATTATTGATAAATATTGTCGCACCTCTTCATCTGTTTCTTCTGTTCCCTCTGTTTCCTCTGTTTCCCACATTTCCTCCTTAACCAAGCCACTCTATCCACGGGGAGGAATTGCAATTTTAAAAGGAAACTTGGCACCCGAGGGATGTGTGGTCAAAGAAAGCGGTGTTCATCCTGATATGTTACACCATCAGGGACCTGCAAAAGTTTTTCATTCCGAGGAAGAGGTTCGTGTTGCCTTATTAGATCATCAAGTCACTCCGGGAGATGTATTGGTAATCATCTATGAAGGCCCTAAGGGATCCCCCGGAATGCGGGAAATGTCCATCCCTGCCGCACTCTTGGTTGGAATGGGATTGGGAAACAGTGTTGCCATGATAACCGATGGAAGATACAGCGGAGCAAGCCGAGGACCGTGCATTGGCCATGTTTGTCCAGAAGCTTGGGAAGGAGGACCAATTGGCCTAGTCCAAGATGGTGATGTTATCGAAATTGATATTCCTAATCGAATGCTCACAATCCACATCTCCGATGAGGAATTAACAAAAAGAAAACTTCAATGGAGGCGTCCACCTCCAAAAATAGAATCTGGGACTGGATTCCTGAATTTGTATCCCAAAATTGTGTCAAGCGCTAGATATGGTGCAATTCTCGGAAGAAAGGAGAAAAAAATTTAATTGGAAGGAAAAAAATGGAACCATTATCATCTAACACTATCCTCTTTTATAATTTTAATTACATTGATCCGGTGAGCTGCTCAATTCACAGTGATATGGAAATGCTTGTTTCGGGAGAAAAGATTCAATCTATTGGAAAAAATATATCAAAAGCAACAAAAACAACAAATATTATTAAAATTGATTTAGAAAACCAGTGGGTGTTGCCCGGATTAATCGATGTTCATTGCCATTTGAGTGGCAGTGGAAAAAAACTACCCAAATTTTTAGATAGCGATAAATTAGTTAGGTTTATTCAGAAAAGAAAGTTTTTTGAAAAAATAATTTATAATACGATGAAAAAGAATGCATTTTCAGCCTTAATGAGTGGAACTACCACAGTTCGAACATTGGGAGATGCTCACCTTTGTGTATTAAAATTACGGGACAAGATTAATTCAGGAATAGAAATCGGAGCTCGAATCTTTTCCGGCGGGAAAGCAATTGCCCTAAAGGGATGCCATGGTGCTGCATTGTGTTTAGATATTACCAATATTGAAGAAGGTCTTGAGATTGCCCAATTTTTAATAAATCAAGGAGTTGATTGTCTGAAGGTAATGGCAACCGGGGGAGTAACCGGAGCAAAGGCAATTGATGAAGCAGGAAGGCCAGAATTATCTATCGAAGTAATGAAAGCTATTTGTGATTTAGCCCACCAACATGGTCTAAAAGTTACGGCACATTGTGAAGGTACCGAAGGTGCGTGGAGATGTGTTCAGTCGGGAATTGACTCCCTGGAGCATGGTGCAGATTACGATGAAGGTCTTCTGGATAAATTGGAAGAATTGAAAATTGCAATTATCCCTACATTGGCAGCGGGTTTTGCATATGGCGGACATTCCAGAAAGGAAACGGGATTAAGTGAGATAGAGTTAATTAACGAAAAACGCATAAGCAAAAACATTGAAGTTGGACTTAAGCGAGCCATTTCCCATGGAGGAATCCTTATTGGTGCCGGAGATGATGCTGGAATCCCTCTGGTCTTACATGGGAAAATTGCGCAAGAGATTAAAATGCTGAAAAAAGAATTCGGATTAACATCCATGGAAAGCATACGATGCGCTACAATCAATAATGCAAAAATAATGGGTCGTGAAGACAAACTTGGTTCCTTGGATCCTGGAAAATATGCTGATTTTATAACGTTTAATCCAGAAAGAAATCCATTAGAAAAACTTGAATTTCTATTCAACCCGGATTCGGTTTACAAAGCTGGAAAATATATCCGATAAAATTCCATTAAAAAAATTAGATTGGAAAGAGATCTACTCTTTGATATTACCTAATATAGCCCAAATTTTGAGTTCAGTCCCGCATAATGGCAATTATGGGAGGATAAATGGAACATATTGATGTAATGAGATTATTTTTCTCCTTTTTCTCACATTCTTTCTTCTTGTAATACTTCTATTTGTATAATACCAACGGAAACATTGATAAAGAAGATGAATGTAAGATATATTGCATTTATGTAAGTAATGTGATTGGAAAACTTCGAGATTTGGTTGAATACATGGAGTGAAAATATACCAGTGAAGGAAAATTTTCCGTTAGTCATAAAAAAATTGGAATTATTGCATTTAAACGTGAAAATATCTCTTTAAATCCACCAGAAGCGCAATTACTTGAAAAATTAAAGTGATCAATCAATAATCAATCGGTGCCCAATCACTCGGTGTAAAGGAGAGATTTGAATGAAAAAAAAAAAATTGAAAATGAAAATCCTAAGTATATTTCTAATTTTGCCGATTTTGGTGCTTCTCCCAACTATATTACCACAATTGGAAGCTGAAACCCAACACGAACTTGATTTGAACACAAATTCAAACCCAAACCCAGCATTGGGTGAACCTTATTTTAAATATGGTGGTTATGTTATGCCGAATGATATTGATCCCCATCAAGCATGGGATTCCTCATCGATGTCGTTTATTCTTCAGGTTAGTGAAGGATTGTTCGCCCTTAATACTAGCGATCCTGAACTAAAGCCGATTCCCCAATTGGCCTCAGATTATGGCGTATGGAATGCATCCGAAATTTCGTATACGGTTAATCTTAGCTCAGGAGTATTGTTCCATGATGGCACAGAATTCAATGCATCCGCTGTTAAATGGAATTTTGATCGATTGAATAATTTCACAAATCAGTCCATCAATCAAATTGCTACATTATATAAACCTCGAGCAGCCGAATTTCCAGAAACTCCACTCCTAATCAACCGGACTGAAATTATCGATACGCTTGAGATAAAATTCTTCCTAAACTATCCTTATGCTGCTTTTGAAAGCCTACTTACATTTTCGGGTTCATGTATAATGTCCCCAACTTCGACACCCGAATATGATTTAATGGATTATACAGTTGATACACTTGTAGGAACAGGTCCTTATACCTATACGATATATCCCGATGAACGCGTTGATTTTGAATATTATAATCCTTATTATGGTGTCGAACCCGATATCAAATCCATGAAATGGTATCATTTTACGAATCTTACAACTAAATATGAATCTTATATCAACGGATCCCTCGATTTAATTGACGAATTACCTGAAGAGTATCAATTTTATGTTGATAGATATCCTGCATTAATCCAAGAATCTGCCTTCAAGAGTCAATCTCTATATTATCTGGGATTTAATAATGATTTTGTTAACAAGACGATGCGCCAGTCCATAAATTTTGCATTTAATTACACAAAATTGTTTGCTGATTATTTAGCTGAAAATCTGGTTCTATTGGATAGTTACATTCCTTCAAGGATGATGTATTACAATAATAGTTTCCCCGTCCCTACAAATAATGTGTCCCATGCAAGGCAGATCCTAATTGATGCAGGCATTGCAGCACTTCATGGGCTAAACGGAACATCAACAGATGATGATTGGAAGATTGTGGCTAATGGTGGAACACCTATCGCCACCTACAACTATACATTCAATTTAGGAAATGTAAATAGAGAAGCGATAGGAAATGTGCTAAATGAATCTCTTTCTTTAATAGGCGTGAAATTGGATATCTTTGAATTAGATTGGGGTACTTTTATAAATCTCCTACTTTATGAACCACATCGATTGGATATGTATGCATTGGCATGGATAGCAGATTTTAACGATCCCATTAACATTGTGTATCACATATTTGGTAATACATCTGCGAGCAATTATGGACAGGTCAATGACCCATTGTTAAATTCGATGATGGAAGACGCTTTTAATAATGTCTCTATACAGGAACAAACCTACAATGACATGCAGGAATATTTAATCACCGATTTAATGCCCGTGGTTCTTCTCTATACCTATGAAGACACACCTTATCGCTCGGTTTATTTAGATAATTACCATCCGATGGAATATGAAGGCTATAAATTTGTGGATATGACTTGGTATGGAAACGATCCCGATGACGACAGCGATGGCTTACCCAACTCTGTTGAAAATATCCTAACTACAAATCCCAGCTTAAATGATACGGATGGAGATGGACTATTGGATGGAGAAGAAGTCAACACATATTTAACCAATCCCTTTTATTCTGACATTGATGGAGATACCTATAGTGATTATGTAGAAGTCACGGTGTTTAGTACTGATCCCTATACAAATGATCCCGATGACGATGGAGATGGATTACCAAATTCTTTCGAAATTCTTATATCTCTAAACCCCAGTATAAATGATACAGATGGAGATGGACTCTCTGATGGAGAAGAAATTTTCACATACTTTACTAACCCCAGTCGAGTAGATTCGGACAATGACAATTATTTGGATGCCTACGAACTATATATGGGCACAGATCCGAATAATAGCAGTGATTATCCCTACTTTAGTGAAACGGATTATCAATATCTCGAAGATTACCTTGCAGGAAATGCCACCTTGATCCTAGTAGTTCAAGCTTTGGTATCGGGCAATTTTGAATTAATTGAAGCTTTGGACAGTTCATTCATAGGAAACATGACGGAGATTGAAGCAGTCCTCTTGGAATTGGGATACACAGCGGGCGATACAGATTATGATGGGCTCAATGATTTAGAAGAACTCTCTTATGGTACAGATCCCATGTGTGTGGACACCGATAATGATAATCTCCTAGATGGTTTTGAAATAAAAATTGGAACCGACCCATTGAACGATGATACTGATGGCGATGGGTATTATGATGGTTATGAAGTTATGCTTGGTAGCGATCCGACGGATTTCGATGATATTCCTACGGTAGATGACACCACATCGGATCCTTTCGATCTTTCGGAGCTATTCACTAATCCAACCTTTTTAGCTGCGTTATCGGGTTTGTTAATCCTCATAATCGGAATTATAGCAGTTGTCAGTCTACTGAGCAAGAGACAAAAAAAGTCGAATATTGGTGATATGAAGCAATAAACTTGATAACCCAATTCCATTGGTTACCACTTTTTTCTTTTCTTTTTAGCTTTGAAATCAAAATTTCTTCATATATGGCCCTTATTGTTTCATTTTTCATGTAATTAAACCATTTTTACCGAATTTTTACGTATGTATGTTAAAAATCCTTGATATACATGGAAATTACCGACATTAGGATAAAGACAATTGGGCAACATCCATAAAAAAGAAATAGGTGCCAATAGGGCTGTTCTCCCCAAGTATCGGCAATAATTTCCGCAAAATAACTGTTGAACACTACTGGAGAATAGGGAAACCACATGGGGGTTAAAATAAACAGAAAGATCAGCACAAACCATACCAGGAAACTCCCCAAAATTGCAAAGACCGGTTTCGCAAAAAAGGAAGATAGCATAATTCCGAGTGTATTGAATGCAACTAACACGAGAGCATTTAAGGAGATAATAATTACTACTTGCACCACCTTCAAATCCTCAGGTAAAGCCTTCATCATCCACAGAATGCCGATTTCTAACCCAATCAAGGCCAAAAAGGTAACTAAGGAGATAAACACGTGGGCAGTATGCTTGGCTAAAACATATTGCCATCGACGAACGGATTTACTGAGCAGAGTATCAGCAATCCCACCAATTTCACCGGAGATGGAGGACCCTGCGGTGCTAAAAGCAATAATTGTGCCAAAATTGATAAAAAAAGTTAAGAGAGAGGCGAGAGCACTTATATCTCTCACGGAGAGAAGGATTAGTATCCCGTAAAATAGGCATAGGTACATCCACACCATCTGTAATCGACTTTTCATACCGATTTTCACTTCATGGGCAGTTAAAGTCAAATAGACGGTGATAAAGCTGAAATCAATCGAAATTCTTCCCATAATTCCTTCTTTCAATCCGGGACTTAGATTATCTTCCATCTCGCCACCAAGTTTAATATTGTTAATAGAATTATCGCCGTTAGAGCGCTCGAGCGATGCCTCGTAAGAATCCATCTGATTTTTCTTCCTCCAATAGTTGTAAAAATGCATCCTCTAAATTTTCCGACCCCGATTTAAAGGAAATTAGTTGATACGGATTATCTGCAATAAATTGAAACAATTGCAGAACTGTTTCTTTGTAATAAGTAATATCACGTAAATATACCCGAACAATTCCAGGTGAAGTCTCGTGTTTAAGAATATTGGGCATGGTCTGCAAAAATTGGGTAAACATATGCATGTCCCCTTCCAATTCCAAGATGATGGAGTTGGCATTAGTCAATTTTTTCACTTCACTGATTGTTCCGTTGAAGATCAATTTCCCATTCGAAACTATCCCCACGTGGGTGCAAAATCGTTCAATATCCGCCAATATGTGTGACGAAATGAAAATAGTCTTAGAAGGGTCTTTTCCTAGCTCAGTTATTAGAGAAATAGCTGATGCCCTACCAATTGGATCAAGACCTGTAGTTGGTTCGTCCATCATTAATAAATCGGGATTATTCATTAAACAGGTAGCAATCCCTAACCGAGTAGTTTCCCCAGTAGAAAACTTTCGAATCTCCGAAGAAGACAGACCCAAAAGATCGGTACTGCGCACTAATTCAGATATGCGGGGAATCCGCTTTTCTCTGGGAATTCCAAAGATTTTCCCTATAAAATCTAGATACTTTATTGGAGTCATCTTATCCGGATATGTTGGATGAGTAGGAAGGTAACCCACACGTTTCCGTAAAGCAACCGAATCCATACGCATGGGTTGATCGAATATTTTAATTGTGCCGGCTGAGGGTTTGATCAATCCTAAAAGCATCTTGATGGTAGTGGTTTTTCCTGCCCCATTCGGACCCAAAAAGCCATAGATAGAATTTTTCGGAACCGATAGATATAAATCATTAACTGCAATTTTCTTTTGGCCGAAGATTTTTGTCAAGGCTTGGGTTTCAATAACTGTGGTCATAGTGGGTTGCCCCGCCTCAATTTGAAAGGCATTGATTTACAATACCTATGGACTTATGAACTTATGAACTTTAGGAAATTTTCACTTCTTCCGAAATCTCATAAGAATATTATCGGGAACGGTGACTGTGTGTTCCAAATGAGGACATTCCTTAATAATTTCTGGTGTCGCATATGGTTCTGAAATAAACTCCAGAACAAAACCGGCTTGGATCTCCAGCATTATCCAGTGGGATAGCGTTAAATGGTGGTGAAATGTGGTGAACTCCGGAAGCGGGGGATAATTCCATTTTACAGGAGTAAGTCCTTCTTCATTATACTTCCCAACTTCTCGGGCAATTTTCACTCCGGCTTCATCCTTTACATGTTTGCTATGCGAAGTAGAAGCAAAACACGGGTGGACATTGGAAAATTGAAAATAACCCCGTGGTTTAAGAACACGAAAAATTTCATGCATACATTTATCAGGGTGGTTCATATCCATTAGACACATAAAAGCGATTACAAAATCAAAGGATTGGGATCTAAAGGAGAGGTGTTCTGCATTTTCAACCGAAAATTCTAATCCTAATTTAGATTCTGACTCAATTTTTCGGGCTTCCTGAATCATTTTTGGGGAAATGTCTGTGGAATGAATGAAATAACCCAAGGATGCCAACTTTCTTGCGAGGGTTCCTTCTCCCCCTCCGATTTCAAGACCAACTGAGTTTTTTTCAGGTGGAGGCATAGCGGATACAAATGCTGGTAAATTGAGAAAATCCCGGTGTTTGTTTCTCTCGGAATTATTGAAAGCCATCCATGCTTCTACGATTTGATCCCATGGGTTTTCCTCCATAAGAATAATGCAAAGTTCATTAATATTTAAACCTAACTATGGTTTTAAGCCTTCGATACTCACTT
>JABCSI010000286.1 GCA_018238965.1 Promethearchaeota archaeon | reverse complement strand
GCAAAAGATGGAAGGGAAATTGATGTTTTGGTTTCTCCAAAATCATTGTTTGATGCCGATGGCAAGTATCAAGGGGCAATTTCAATAGTCACAGATATCTCAAACCAAAAATTTTTCCAAGATGCCTATTCCAAAGAACAAGAACTACTGCGCACTACCTTGGCTAGCATACAAGAAGGGGTTATTTCATTAAATTTCTCTGGTTCGGTCTTATTTCTCAATCCAATGGCTGAAAAATTGATCGGGTGGGATGAATCCGATATTCTAAATAAGAAGATCGATGAAATCTGTAAATTTTATGATGTTCAACAAACCCAAATTCCGGTAAATATGTTTCAAACAATTCAACGTCAAGTAGATTCTCCCTATTCCCTAAATATTGAGCAGAAAGTTATTCTGGTTACAAAATTTAACCAAGTGCGCAAAATAAGCTATAATGTCTCTTCATTGTTTGCAGAAGACCCCATGAATCGAGGATATGTTTTCGTGTTCCGGGATAATACTTATCAAGATAAGCTACAGGAAGAGGCCCTACGATCCCAAAAAATGGAATCAATCGGAGTCCTTGCCGGGGGTATTGCCCATGATTTCAATAATATACTCACCAGCATATTAGGAAATGTTTCTATCGCAAAATTGGACTTGGATAGAAATCAAACTGAATTAATTGAGCTCATGGACGATACGGAAAAAGCTATTATCCGTGCTAATAAATTGACAACACAACTATTAACTTTTTCGAAGGGCGGAACCCCTATTAAGAAATTGACCTCGCTGACAGAAACCATAGAGGAGAATGCGAATTTTGCACTCAGGGGGTCCAATATTAAACTTTATACCAATATATTTACTTCTTTATGGAATGTGGAAGCTGATGAGGGGCAGATTGGCCAATGTGTACACAATATTATAATAAACGCCCATCAAGCAATGCCCAATGGTGGTAATATAATCCTAAATGCACGAAATGTTGATGAATTGGACCGACCGAGCTTTCTAAAAGAAAATTTAGATTACATAGTGATCTCAATCATGGATCAGGGCTCGGGTATTCCAGATGAGGTTCAATCAAAAATATTTGATCCATACTTTACAACAAAAGAAAATGCTTCTGGATTAGGTCTATCGATTGTTTATTCGATAATTAATAAACATAACGGGCATATTTCCTTAGATAGCAAACCAGGGGAAGGGACCATATTTTATATTTATCTCCCTGCAGTAAGAAAATCCCTTGCCTCTTCTGAGAAAAAATCCGCAGTAAAAAAAAATCGATCTGGTAAAATTCTGATTATGGATGATGAAGCCGATATTAGGAATATTTTGGGAAAAATGTTAAAAAAATCCGGTTTTCAAACCGATTTTGCCAAAGAAGGCCGGGAATTAATCGCATTTTATCGCAAGCAATTGGAACAAGGAGTCTTTTACGATTATTTGATACTCGATCTAACGATTAGGGGAGGCATGGGAGGGAGAGAAGCAGTTAAGAAGATATTGGCACTCAATCCTGAGCAAGAAGTGATTGTAACTTCTGGTTATTCGAACGATCCGGTGATGTCCGACTATAAATCGTATGGATTTATGGCTCGTTTGGAGAAACCCTTCACAATAAGCGATTTGAATCGACTTTTTGAAAGTATGAAATAATATATCATCTCTAAATTGGCATTAGACCGGTTTTAGATGGGCATTAGTCAACCTTTAGAAATCCATTTTTTTGAATTTAGAAAGTTTTAGAAAGTTTTATCTAAATTAAATGCCGAGAGTAAGGTGTAAATAGCAAACCTAAGTTTAGAACCAAGGGGAAATGGACGCATGGAAAAGTTAAATAATCTGCTCAAAATTAAAGAGGACGAGATTGAGAAGTTAGGCAATCTCCGAAATGCCTTGAAACGCAAAGTTGTCGAACTGAACGATAAATTATCCCTAAAAGATATTAAAATTTCTACACTGAAGGAAGATCTCCAACAGAAAACAGCGGAATTGGAATCAATTAAACAAATGAAGGGCAACTCTAATAATCTCCCCCCACAGCCCCAAGTAATAAGTTCCTCCGTGGAAAAAAAACTGGATCTGATTTTGAGCACTCTCCAAAAGATGGGTACAAATGTGGGACCATCTGCACCACCTCCCAGTGCTCAACTCCGCGAAACACCATCTTCTTACATACCCAAGGCACAATCTTCTCAACCAAATCTTCGATCACGTTTGAAACCCGTCTCTTCTGAACCGGATGCTCAAAGTGACCCTCCCTCTCCATCAGGCTCACCGAGTAAATCCAAGCGAAAAATGCTATCGCCTATTGTTAACGTAGCCAAGATTCAAAAAATTTCTACTCCCGGTTATGGTTCCGATGAATATGAACAACCTTCTTCTCCACCCCCCACTGGACGCCGACCTTCTTCCGTCTCACAAATGCAATTTAATGAGGTTCCTGAGGCCGAAGATTATTCACTACCTCCTCCCCAAGGGACAGGATCTCCTCCCCAAGGGGCAGGATCTCCTCCCGTACCTGCACCTGTGCAAGCACCCGCATCTGCATCAAATAATGGTGGGGGCCTACAGGTTGAGATGGGGTTGTATGGGGTTCCCACCTTTCCGTATCCTGAGGATGGGCTCATGAAATGCCCGAAATGCGGTGGAAATAAGATTCAGGAATCAGAGAATAAGAAAAAAATCGTTATGTACAATCCCCGCAAGTATGGAAAGAAAATGGGTTGTAAGACCTGCAGATTCGAATTCGACTATAGTTATTGAGCCAATTTAGGATATTTAGCGATTTTAATTACTAGAAAAAATTTGAGTTGATTTATCATGCCCATAAAAATTGGAGAACCGATCGTCATTGATGAAATTTCGTTTTTCATAGAGCGTCTCATCGATCATGGGGGTTTATCCACGGTTTTCTTGGGAATCAATGAAAACACCAAAGAAAAGGTCGCAATTAAGGAATTCATTTATCACAAATTCTACGATAAAATCACGCGGGAAAACGATATTGATGAATTTTTTGATAATGAGGTGCTAAACACACAGATTCAGGCCCAGAGCGGGTTTAAAACGGTCAAGGTTTTGCATTATGAGAAAAAACTTGATTTGGAGACTCCGGAATATTACATCGTATTTTCCTTTATCGAGGGCAAGACCTTCCTTGATTTTTATCGTGAATTTGTGCAAAATTGCCGTGGGCTGGCGCATTTGGATTTATCCAGCATTGTTCGTTACATTTTTCTTCCCTTGGTTGATTTACTATCCTATTGCCACACGGAAGCCAATATCGTACACCGGGATCTTTCTGTCAAAAACATTATCATTCAAACTGGGGAAGAAGAAGAATTCTGGCCCGTCCTGATCGATTGGGGTGTTTCTAAGTACGTAGGTCCCGAATGGATTTATTATTGCCCAAAACCCTACATGGTGCCGGAAATTCCGAAGGACATTCCAATCACCCAGAAAGGCGCTCCTCCCGAAATTAAATTCGGTTATATGCCAAATGGCGCTTCGGATATTTACTATCTAGCACATTTAATGTATTTTACATTTACGGGGGGGATTATGCGGGAAGATTCCGAAATTGTAAGCGAAGAATCTTATGTTCTTGACCCAAAAAAAGTGAATTGGTTTGTTCCGGACGAGTATAATGAAGTAGTTAGGAAATTAACCCAATATGAGCCTGCGGATCGGCCCCAAACCATGCTCGAAGTTCGCAAATTACTCGAGGAATTAATCAATATCCAACACGTTCATTTCGATTTCGAATTCTTTATGGAAAAACCCGACACCGATGAAACCACAGGGTTACGCATTAAATCCCAATCCGATGATGATAAACCAGTCGAAAACCCGGCGGATGCGGAGAAAAAACCATCAGGAGAAGAATAGAAGAACAATAAAATGAAATAAAATTAAAAATAATATTTTAAATAAAAATAATCTAATTTCTATTTGGGATCGCTTTTTCAAAATATTCGCAGACTTTTTCTGCCGGAATATCAATCAGCTTCACTTGAATCTGACGACCCTTCTTTTCCGATGTGGGGTTGAGATATTCTTTATGGATCGCCTTGACATCTGCAAGATTCCGGATGTATTTCCGGAAACTCATCTGTACATGCGCTTTATATCCCAATTCTTCACAAATCATCTCGTAATATTCGAAAGATTCTTCCACTTTTGTGTAAGGATCACCCGAATGCTTCAAAGCCGATGCTACCGCCCAAAGTGTAAGCTGTTCATGAATTTTTAAATTATCCAGGATATCGGCGCGAAAAGAAGGACTGATGGACTCTCGGGATTGTAGAACCATTTCGGCATCGACATAAGATATTAAGTTTTCATCTGCATGGATTCCGCACGCGCGCATGATATCAACGCCCGTACGCATATTTTCCTGTTCGACCACAATATCTGCAATCAGATCCACCACATCATCTTCTAAAATTCCATCCCGGAATGCCAAATTTCGGCGATACCGCAGAATATCCATACTTTTCTCTTTACCGTAGGGTTTCATACTGATTTTATCCTGCATTCTGCTGGAGATTTTTTCATTATCGACCTTGAACCAATCACTTTCGCGCGAAATACAGATAATACAAAACCGGGTATTTTTTTCCCCAAATCCGATGGAGGCATTCAAAAGCGCCAAAATATCTTCGGGTGGAAGCTTATGTGCCTCATCAAGAATTATTAGCAAAGATTCCTTCCGTTTGATGAGTTCCTTGAGAATTTGTTCCAAAATTTCATTGTCTGAGTATCCATGGCCTGCAGAATAATGCAATTTTTCGGAGATATTACGCAAAATGCTGCTTTTGGTGCGATATTGGAGGCAATCGTAGTATTCAATCGTGATTTTGAGTTCCTCTTTAAGCACCGCTTCACGAAATCGCCTTCCGAAATAGCGCACCGTAATGGTCTTTCCGATACCACCTTTTCCCAGGACCAAGGTGTTTGTGGAGTATCCTCCCCTTGTTGCTATGATTGGACGGTGGAGAAGTATCAATTTAGCTAATTCTTCATCCCGACAAATTAACTTTTGCTTGTTGGAGGGGACCCACGCTTGATTTAGACTGCTTTGATCTTTGAAAACGGATTCGGTTTTCAGATATTTGGAGAAGATGTCATCGTTCATGGTTATTACCCGAGTTAGAATGGAAGGAATTCGAGCTCCGTAATACACTATATCCTTTACTTTGTAAAAATATTATCCCTTTTCGGATTAATAAGGTGAAGTAAATGGAACAACATAAGTAGATGGAAGTAACAAATAATTTAGGTGAGACTCGAAGGGATCAAACAAGAAGTGGGGAAAATGACGATAGGAGAGAAAAGGGAAAAAATAATTTGGTTATGATATAGATTATTGTTGTTTAAAAGCACTAATCCTTCTTTGATTCGTACCACTTTAAGTATTCGCGATCACGTCGTCGTTTTTGATTTTCTTCATCACGGCCTTGATCCCGGAC
>JABCSI010000285.1 GCA_018238965.1 Promethearchaeota archaeon | reverse complement strand
GTCAGATAATCATCCTTCATCGGTCAGATAATCATCCTTCATCGGTCAGATAATCATCCTTCATCGGTCAGATAATCATCCTTCATCGGTCAGATAATCATCCTTCATCGACTAACTAATTGTGCTTCAACGACCAATTCATCAATAATACCAGGGTTGATTTCCGAAACTAAAAGCCAAATTAGATTTATCCCACAAATTTATTAGTTAGATCTTCAAACTGTTATTATAATAACAATAGTCATACTAATACCGAAACTAAAAGAAATTCCCCAATTATTGCAGGTAGTTACTTATGCACCTGGATATTTAGGGAGTTAGAATTAAACGGAGCACATTGAAATGACCCCAGCATCGGAAAAAGAAGTTTCTCCCGCCCCACCGGAACCTACCGAAGAGGCGATTCGTGTAAAGGCGGAGGAAATTGCAGCATGGTATAACTCCTATGATACTCTCATTTGGTTATGGGCTAAATCATCCCTGGAACTGAAAAATGGAGTTGAGCCGAGTGCTGAAATGATTGTCCCCGTTGCAGAGTATTATGCAATTGTTGAACCAGATATTCGTAAAATCCATTGGTATTTGGCAGAGAATTTACTCAAATTACAACGCTAATCTTCGTGAGGCATTAAGGGAAAGTATTTCGTCAAAAATGCATGTTTTTTTAGCCTTTTTTTCTTATAGTGTAATATCTATGAATCAGAGTGGAATCTGTATATTATCTGGAAAAATTGCATTAGAATTCCATTATTATGTCATTTCTCCCGAAAAATGGGCAGAAATGCTACAAGATCTGCAGTTTCGTGAGATCACGGCAATAATTCTATCCATTCCTTGGGCATGGCATGAACTGGATGAGAATCTATACGATTTTACCAGTCCAAGGCATAATCTTCCCTACCTCCTTCGGTTATGTACTGAATATCAGATAGATGTGATCATCCGCTGTGGACCCCGAGTGCCCTTTTACAAGCCGTTTCGGGGGATTCCAGCCTGGCTTTATGATAAATATCCGGAGATCGTGGATAAGAATGCAAATGGGGAATCCGCATGGCAGGATTTCGACACCCCTTCGATCAATATTCTCCATCCCACGTACCTTGAGAAGGTGCAGAAATGGTGGCAGATTCTCCTCCAAGTTCTTCAACAATTCATAGTTCCCCGGGGTCGGATTATTCTGGTTCAATTGGATTCCCATACAGGGCTTGAATCGCTCCATGAACCGTATTTTACTTTCGGTTACCACGCCCAAATGATTAAACTCTATCAAGGTTGGCTGAAAAACAAATATCACATTTTATCCACCGTAAACGCGATGTATCGCACGGAATATTCGGATTTCTCTCAAATTCGCCCCCCACCTGCACCTCCTGCACCTCAACCAAATAAACTTCTACCCGTGGTCGTATATCTGGATTGGTTAGAATTTAAAGAATGGATTTCGGCTCAATATTTGGTCAACCTAGGTGACATGATAAACTCGGCAGAAATCAAGATTCCTCTATTGGTTTCACTTAATTCCTATAAATCTCCGGTTAATTCTGGGTATATCCGAACACTCTTGAAAGATGATCTCCCTGATCAGCCGTTACTCATGGGATATGAATTCCATCCAGGGGTGTTCACTGCATCTGTAAACTGCCATTGTTATGTCAATTTCCACGTAGAATGGATGAAGGATCATCTTCCCAACCATCCTTTCTTGAGCAATGTCCAAGCCTCCCATTTTAATTCCGAGTGGAATCCGATCCAGTTGCATAATTTATTGCGCATGTCTTTGTCCCATGGTGCCCGTTCTTTTTTGATACGAATGCCTTTACCCCAAATAGACGAAAAATTGGCAGATCCCGTTGAAAAAGTGCGGGATACCATGCTCACCGAGTTTGCCCAAATCCTTCGAATTTACCCTTCGGGTTTGAAAAAAACGTATGATCCGCTCAGCATTGCATATTATCATCCGGTTACACGCTTCAAATCTTTTAATTCTCCAATCAACGCAGAAAGTTTTGGGTTTCCAATTCAATATGCCACGTTAAAATATTATTACAAATATATCTTACAGTTACTCACTAAATTTTTTGTGCAATACGATGTGATAGATTTACAAACGATTACGCCGGAAGCCCTTCAACTCAAGCCGTTCATGTTGCTGTATTATATTGGGTGGATGGAACACTCGATTATGGTTAAACTCCAAGATTATGTAAAACAAGGAGGCATTATAATATCCTTTGGGGATATCCCACACAAGAATGCCTTTTTTGAAGAGGATTTGACTCTCCACGAGATTTACCAAGCCCGGTGTGAAGGAGAACACGCTCCTGATAGTCCAATTCGTTGGACTGGGATCGCTCCTTTTGAAAATTTGTCAGTGGTCAAATATCTTTGTTCCTATGCTCTCGAGGATCCGGATCACACTAACATTCTGGCCGACAATCTGGTCAACAACCCGGCCGACAATCCAGCCGACAATCCAGCCAACAACCCGGCCGACAATCCAGCCGACAATCTAACCAAAGAACTGGCTCATAATGAGGAAGAACACCGCATTTTTGCCTTTTCCCGTCGTGTAGATCAAGGGCTTATCATTCATTCAGGTATCCTAGTATCCTCCGACTTCTCGTCCGTTACCTTTTTGGAAGCATTGCTGGAAGAAGCAAAATTCCCGAATCGCAATATGTCCGTGTCGCAAGAATGTGTGGCAATCCAACAAGTGGCGGCCTCAGAAGAACGTCTTCTACTGGTTGGAAATCTACAGGAAAAACCCCTGGAAAACCTATCATTTTCCTTCCTCAACCCCCAAGCGCAACATTATCCTGCCCTTCTTGAAATAAATGATATCACTCTCCCACCACAAATCTTCCATCTGTGGCATGCCCATAAAACCATCACGAAAAAGATCCATCTGATCTATATTACCGCTGAAATTTATTCCATCACCGAAAACCCATTAAGTGTTAGGGCAAGATATTACGCCTTGGATGAATTTCTAATGGTGTTGCGCATTCCCCTATCCCGATCTTCTTCCCCATCACTTGCTTCTTCTATTCGGATTATTTCAGGTGAGGGCGATGTTTCTGAAAAATTACAAAAGGATGGAAAATTTAAGGAAATAAACATTAAAAGTCATTCTCAGATTCAATTTGAAGTAGTAGTGGGACCAGATTTAGGTGAAGTGGCGGAGACGACTGAAGTGGTGTTCTTTTCGATTGAAAAAATAATGCCTTGAATCGTTAGCTGGTTAGATAGGTTGATTTCATAAATGATCTTGTATTGAATCTATTAGATTTTTTAATTTATTTTAATCCAATAACCCGACTAACCGTTAGACCAATTAACCGTTAGACCAATAAACCGCCAAAGAAAATCCGGAAGGAAGTAAAAAAAAGAAGATGTTCACCAAATTAAATCAGACATACCGTAAATTCCCAAAATCCTTCTGGGTGCTAATCTTTGCAACTTTTATCGATCATCTTGGCGGGGCACTCATGTTCCCGTTCTTCGCCATCTATATCACACTTCATTTCAAAGTTGGAATGACCGAAGTGGGCCTTATGTTTACTCTTTTCGGAATCGGGGCCTTTTTCGGTAACTTCCTTGGCGGAGCACTAACCGATAAATATGGAAGAAGAAAATTATTTCTCTTTGGATTAATTGCAAGCGCGTTAAGCAGTATTTCCATGGGTTTGATTGATAATATTAATCTATTCTATGCTATTGCTCCATTAGTTGGTTTACTTGGTAGAATTGGCGGTCCGGCGGTGCAAGCAATGCTTGTGGATCTCCTTCCGGAAAAAACACGACCCGAAGGATTTGCCATCTATCGTGTAGCCGACAATTTAGCGGTCACCATAGGTCCTGCAATTGGAGGGTTATTGGCCTCTCATTCTTACATGTTTCTGTTTGTGGGTGATGCGATCGCCAGCGCAATCACAGCAGTTATCGTCATCTTGGTAATTTCTGAATCCAAACCCCAACCTGCAAAAGATGGGCCGGTTGAAACAATAGGGCAAACGATGGAGGGATATAAAGAGGTGTTGAGGGATTGGATCTTCATGCTATTCATTACTATATCGGCCTTAGGGAGTTTGGTATATATGCAGATGAATAGCACGTTATCGGTCTATCTCTTACAGGAACATGGGTTTTCGGCCCAAAATTTCGGTTTGCTGCTGAGTATGAATGCGTTTATGGTGGTGGTATTTCAGTTCCCCATCTCCCGCCGAATTTCAAAAAATGTCCCCTTGAAGATGATTTCGATCGGCATGGCATTCTATGCGGTTGGTTTTGCAATGTACGGGTTTATTTCTTCTGTTTTTATGATTTTCATGGCCATGGTAATCATCACTATTGGGGAAATGATTGTGGCCACATTTTCTCAGTCGATGGCAGCGAGTTTTGCCTCCGAAGATAAACGCGGGAGGTACATGGCCATGCATAATTATGCCCACATTCTTCCCTCAATGTTTGGCGTATTGGCCGTAGGGCTATTTATGGACAATATGGACTCATTTTGGGTGTGGTATATTGGGGGATTTATTTGCACATTTGCCGCTCTTGCATATCTTCTATTATTGAGGCTGATGAATGGAAAAAGGGAAAATATTGATGAATATGAAAATCGCCTATCTCTTGATTCCGTCGAAAATACATAATTCCTTAATCCTTTTCAGCAGCAATGCCATTTTTCTTTTCAGCAACAATGCTTCTTTATTTTCAGCAACAATGCCTTTTGATCAGCAAAATTTTTTTATTACTGAAAACTATAATTATTTCAGTATGCTCTCGCATAAAGCCAACAATAACAAAATCAATACTATCAATCAAGTCAAAATGAATGAGAGGGGAACACTCACTATCCCCGTAGATATTCGGAAAGAACTGAACTTAACGAAAAATTCCTCATTCCAAATCATAAACGACGATGGAATTATCAAGCTTATCCCAATTTACGATTTGACCAAGGATCATAATTGGATTAAGAAAGATACTTTTTCGAAAGAGGCGCTGGATGAAGCACATCTAATCGATCTTGAAGTGGAAAAACGCTTGTAATATCTAAATGGGGCGAGGGAATCATGAACATAATCATTGATACCGGTGTTTTAGGGCAATTGATTCGGAATAATCCCTTGGAGCGTATGGGGTGATATCTGGAGATTCTGGCCAGTATTTCTAATACTTGGTGGACTCAGAATGATTTTGGGAAGAAATATCACCAAGGGAAAATGGATTACTGGTATTATTTTCTCCATAAAGCAATTGACATCGATTAATTCAGGATGATCCTCTAAAATACCATAGTTATTTTTTGTTGGATCATGATCTTGAATTAGATGATCCCAAACATGCCATTCCCAAACAATATTACCACCAAAGGCTCCTGTCGGCTCAACTTCAATGACATGATCAGGCAATATTCCTCCTATATCTAATGAGATATTACGACCTTCACTATCGGATTCCTCAATGGTTTTATACTCCCAGGCAATCA
>JABCSI010000284.1 GCA_018238965.1 Promethearchaeota archaeon | reverse complement strand
GTGCTGTCGTGCCTTTTTGGGTCTTGCTATTGTTTATATTGTTGGGCTGTGCTGTCGTGCCTTTTTGGGTCTTGCTATTGTTTATAAGACTCTTTGATGATGTTTATAAAAGATTTTGTGGTTGCCTTAAAAAGGATTTTTGCTTTACCTTTAATTTATTACTGATCTTCTTATCCTTCTATTTAAATAAGTTCATTTAGATCCCCCTAGCACGAATTTTTTAGTCCACAAAGGTTTAAATCTTCATTCACCATAGAATATTTAGGTTTGGAACTTTTCGATAGTCGCAAACCCGATTCCCAAAAAATAAAAGGAGCGTAAAACTGAAATCGATCTTAAGTGTCTCTAAAACACCTACAAGCAACCAAGGCTGCCCTATGGATTTTATTTTGTCTTTTTGGATGTTCGATCGTCAAGATCGGACTTGATTTCGCTCTGCCACGTGCAGAGTTTCCTCCTTTTACGAATCAGCTTGATTCGTTGTCCATAGGGGGCCACCTTTTTCTCTCTTTTATCATATATTCTATAAATTTTTGTATATGAATTTTGGAATTTGGGTGAATTTACTTATGATTACCACCTTGTAAAAAAGGAGATACGAATTTCAGCCAAAATATGGAGAGAAATCATAAAAAATCTTTCGAAATATTTTTCACAAATATATGGGATAATCATTATCTTCACTAAGTATTTTAGTCCGATTAAATAAATATGCTTGAAATTTCTTAGATGCGTTTGTATCGATTTCCCTTAAATTGGATTCAAGTAAATCTCTAATTTTATCTAATTTGGGATAAGTTTTGTCGACAATGTCTGCAGGAATATTTTTTGCGATTTTTTCGAGAAATTGTTCCATATCCCAAGATCTATACTTCGTATGGATGTATGATTTCAAATTATTATTGTTATGTTGGTTAAATAATCCAGTATTCTGATCATTTAACTGCAAACCATCGAAATCAATATGGATTTTTCTGGGATTTTCAAATAAAATTAATGGAAATTCGGATACCAAGGTATTTTTTATGTTTAGCTGGTTCAAATCTTTCAAGTTAACAATGTCAATAGGAATTTCAGTTAAAGGATTCCCTGCCAAGGATAAATATTGCAAATACGGTAAATCAAATACTTTTCTTGGAATGGAAGTTAAATTCATATTTTCAAGCAAAAGGAAAGTTATGTGATATACTGAATTGGTTCCACCAAATGGGGAATTTCCTTCCAATAAAGAACCGTTTAACGAAATCCCTGTCACCTTTCCAATCTCGACCAAAGCTAAACGCTCATCTAGTAACAATTTCAAATGCTCTTTAGTTGGATTTTGTTCCCCCTTTTGTATTAAGATTTTTATATCTAATTCACGGGCAACAATCTCTGAGTGGAACACATCTGTGAAAATCAATCCTAAATTATTTTCTACTCGATATTGTAAATCGGAAAAAGTCCATCTTTGATGAAAAAAATTCCTCTCGGTAAGAGCAAATAAAGGATCGTCAAAGGAAATTAGTGGAGGATTATCATCTAAATCGAGAATATATTCTCCATTTTCACGCACCATCATAAAAAATACAACAGGAATATCAGTAAAGGGATTTCTGGTGCAATCTGCGTGCTGCAAGGCCCGTAGATTCGTCAACCATAGTGGAAGATCTTCTAAAAAATTGTGGGATACATTAAGAAATCTAATATATTTGAAGTGGGAAATTTCAAGTGGTATTTCCTTCAATTCCAGATTGCTTAAATATAATCCAATAACGTTTAATCCTGTCTTGCGAATCGGGGGAATTGTAATATTAAATCCATCTGTATGATAAATGACTCTTGTGGGTGCAGGATTTTCAGATTGAACATCCAACATAACCGCGTATGTTGATTGGTTTTCTATCCCCCAAAAGATAACTTCTTCTTCTTCATGATCGTACACAGGAATATATCGCTGAATTATGGTACTTAGTTTTGCGAGAAAAACGCGCTCCTCTTGAAAAAGGGGGAAAAGTGCATAATCATCAGGAGTCCAAGAGGTTTTTTCTCCTAAAAAGATGGAACGGTCTGCTTTTTTTTGATTCTCTCGGATAGCTCGCCGCATTTTAAATTGATGTAATTTCAAATTAAAATCTAGAATAAATTCTCCCTCACACCTGACATTAAAATACCGCGATTTGAATATAGAATCTGATTTTGGAAATGATGGTGAATTGCATAGATTGTTAAATACCATAGTAGCCCCTTCTCCTTTGTCAAATCGAAAAAAACGATTCATAATATCATCGATTTGGGATTGAAATTTGTTCAATCTAATATATGGAACTATTTCACGTTGTTCTATGCCATTATTACCTGCAACTATACTCGGTTCATAGATAAACCACCAATGAGACTCTAAGAACTCGCGATATCCGATCAATCCTCCATCGTAATAGCATTTATATGTTTTTGAGCGGAAATCATAATTTTCGGGGACACAAAGGGATCTGATTGCGCGTTCTAGTTGGTTTTGCAATCTTTCTTTCCATTCTGCGTTATTGATCCAATGTTTCTGGAGCTCCCGATAAGTTTTAATAAATTTTTCTTCTTCTCCTTCGCCATAATATGATTCTTTCATAATATCTAAAAATGGATCTAGATGATGACACAAAGCATGTAAGAAATAACCCACTTCATCAGCCAGATTTCGAAGAGCTTCTTCACGACTACCACATTTTATTTCCAATATACCCTCATATAATACTTCACACTCTGCCATGATCTTGCGGTATCTCCTTATTCAATCTCTGCATCAAAATTACTTTGTCTTTCCATTTTTTATATCTTTTTTTCGAAATAATTCAATCATTTTATTATTTATAATTTGAAGTTTTAATCTTATCCATCACCTATAACAATGTTTAAGGAAAAATTTACCATCAGTCGTTCACAGAATACACTGCGCAAAAATTATAATAGATAATATAGTTCATTGTTGTTGCTGTTACAGTGTTATCATTGGGGTGATACTGTTGTGGTGCGCTATTGTTGTTTTTCTTCACTTCCTCCTTAATACTTGAGCATTATTGTCGTAATTTCTTAGAGATAAGGCAGAGTTGAATATATCTATTGAGTGATTACAATCTTTACTTCTTTCTAATATGAGTAAAATGAAATTTTCAATATAAATTCACATTAAACCTTTTAACTATCTTTGTTTTAGAGTGAATCATGAAAAAAAATACATTTATGGGACATCTCAAGGTTTTATTTCTGGTAAGTCTTTTTGGAATCAATCTTGGGCTTGGGCTTGGCTTTCTGGGATTTTCTCAAACAGTAGTAGAAAATGATAATTTCGAGAAAAAAAATAGTGGAACTCCAAATTCTTCAGCAGATACTGCCCTAAATTATGTAAAAACAATTGGGCGAACGAGATTAGATAACCAATTTATAAGACCGGTAAACTTAGCATTCAATTCTACTGATTTCGCTTATATCTTGGATGAAGAAACAGATTTTGTGAAGATCCTTGATCCTTCGGGAGCACTAGTTTCAGAAATAGGAAATGGACTCTTATCTACCCCACAAGGGATAGCCATTAATGGATCCGATTATCTTTATGTTGTTTGCTACAGTGAAGTGGTAGTTTTTACTCCTGCAGGGGATTTCTACTACAAATTTGGTTCATTTGGTTCAGGGGACGGTCAATTCAAAAGTGCCGAGGCGATTGCAATTAATACTTCGGGGTATGTATATATTGCCGACACTAACAATTACCGAGTGCAAATTTTCACAGAGGATGGAGTATATTTAAATCAATTTGGCTCTTATGGCCCTGAACCAGGTAATTTTTATTTCATTTCCGGTCTTGCAGTCCAATCGGATGGAGATATTTTTGTGGCAGACGCAACCAACCATCGAATTCAGAAATTTTCATCTGATGGGACATATCAAGGGGTTTTCGCGGGTAGTGGAACTGGGGATGGATTAGTTTATTATCCGTATGGAATTTGCGTGGATGATAACGATAAAATCTATGTATCTGATGCTTATAGACATGATGTACAAGTTTTTACAAGTGGAGAAAGTTTTGAACTGAAATTTGGAGCTGAGGGTAAAGAAGAAGGAAATTTTTCATCTCCACGTGGTCTTGCCGTCAACTCCACTGGCGAAATTTTTGTAATTGAGCAAGACGATGGTGTTCTCATCCGTATTCAAGTATTTAGCACTACTGGAACCTTTCTTCATCTTTTTGGACAATCTTGGCCATTATTCGATCAGTTTATTGAACCCTTTGGTTTGGGCATCAATGGTTCGGGAGCGACTTATGTTGCAGATTCGGGAAATAATCGGATTCTAATTTTTAGCCCAGAAGGAGGTTATATTAGCTCTTTTGGAAGTGAAGGTTCAAACTTAGGCGAATTCAATCAAGCAAGTGACATAGCTTTCAATTCATCAGGTAATGTTTTTGTGGCGGACGCGATAAATGATCAGATCACGGTTTTTACTTCCGATGGGAATCCTCTATATTCATTTGGGAGCCCGGGTACGGCTGAAGGTGAATTGAGCAACCCATGGGGGATAGCTATAAATTCCACAGATCATATTTTTGTATCTGATAAAGGAAATAGTCGAATTCAAGTTTTTAGCCCAAACGGGATATTTGAACGGATACTTGCAATAGAAGGATCTGGTGACGGGCAAGTCAATAATCCAACTCATATTGCTATTAATGGAACGGACCATGTCTATATTGGAGATTCGGGTAATAATCGAATCCAAATCTTTGATGCAGCAGGAAATTTCATCTCTAAATTTGGAAATTGGGGTAATGAACCAGGACAATTCTCTGGTATAGAAGGAATTGCAATAAATTCTTCAGGGGACCTTTATGTTGTTGATGATTGTCGCGTTCAACGCTTCAAAGCAGACGGAACATTTATTGGAAAATGGGGAGGATATGGGACCGAGAATCATGAATTTTTAGGCCCAATGGATATTGTTGTTCATCAAGATGGAAATGTCAGTGTTTTGGATACCGGAAATAACCGATTGCAGATGTTTGCAGAAGGATCTCCGAGTATTCCTGCTGTTCCTACTTGGATCATGAATAATAAAACTACGAGTTCCACCTCCATAGATCTCATGTGGAAATTCAATGAAGAAGTGGAATTTTATACACTCATGCTAAATGGCAGTAGTGTAGCAACCTATTCATATGATATGATGTGGTTTCCCTATTCCTTCTCTTCCGGTAATGGATTTTACGATTTTACTTTGGTTGCAAATGCCTATGGATTCCAATCCAGCGAATCTAATGTATTACGGATTACGGTAAACATTCCACCACCAAGTGCCCCGAATTGGGTTACACCGAATCAAACTATTGACCAAGAGAGCATTTTCGTAGATTGGAGCTACGTTTCTGGAGCGGATGAATACCGGGTTTATGTTAATGGTATTTACAATGAAACCGCTTATTCATCGAGTGCTACGCTGAATGGATTTGAAGATGGATATACCTATCATATTACTGTTACATC
>JABCSI010000047.1 GCA_018238965.1 Promethearchaeota archaeon | reverse complement strand
GCCCAGACCGAGAACGTCGTTCTGGTGGGGGCTCTTGCGGCGTCCCCCTCGTTCCCCGTTGAGAAGGTGCACATGCTCGAGGCGGTGAAGGCGAACGTCCCGCCAAAGGCCGTGGACGTAAATGTCAAGGCCTTTGAGCTTGGTTACGGCGCACTCAAAGGCAATCGGTAGATCCTATAGTGCTTAGAATTCCGATTATACTGGGAAACTTCTCATCTTTTGAGCAGGGGAATCTTTAACGGATCAAAGATTAGTCAGATTTTTTTATTTTGAGATGAGATTTCAATTCCATGTTCTTTTGCATATTTCATCTCCATGGTTTTTGCATTTTCCATGGTATCGACCAAAATGGGAAAGATTTCGGTATCAAGACTTGTAAATTCATCAAATCTATATGCCAATCTTCCCACATGGGCGCGACAATAGGGTCAGTGAATGTCACGAAGAAGTACAATCACCATTATTTTTGAAGCGAAATCTTCGGGACCTTTGCTCTCACCATTGGTATTGGGTAAAGTAAATGCGGGGATTTCTCCTCCCACCATTTTGAATTTATCCTTCAGGGTGATCACCATTGTCATTATCTTATAACATCCTAGAGCCTACTATACTTTCACTCTCAGCTAAAAAAATCTGCCGATTATAGAAGTAAATATTTGCCCCCATGATCAATTTCTCAAATGTAGAATTTTATAGATTTAGTCAAAAAAAAATGAACTTTTAAATAATACTTTCATCATATTCATATTATTGGCAATAAAATTGTCTGCCAATAGACATAATAACTCTTAGTTCAAAAAACTGTGCATGAAAATGCCGGGTGAATATTATGGGAAATGAAATAAAACAAAATTTCAAATATGTTTTTCTGGGACATTTTGTAATCGGAATGACATACGGATTGTTGTTGTCGTTATTTCCAGCGTGGTTTGGAAGTATCTCAAATTGGCCGTATGAAGAATTCTATTTTACAAGATTATCTGGGGTATTAATGTTGGCCAATAGTGTAGGGTCAATTTTAGCATTCCGAGAAACTGAATGGGAACGAGTCGATATTTACGTAAAACAAATGATAGTATGGTTCTTCTTAGGGACTATAGTAGATATCTATGCAATCATTGCAATAAGCCATGTATTTGTGATGTGGATCAATTTAACGGTGATCATCGGGCTGTTGGGCGTTTTCGTCTGGATTTATATGAAACATAAATGATGTAGTGTGCATTTTTTTTTGCAAATGACAACCAAAAAAATTGATTCATTTTGCACCTTTTTTTTACTCAAATTCGGTTCATGATCATTTTTGGTTGCTCTTTTTTACCTAAATTCGAATTCTAAACCAAATAATATCGAAAATCTCATGCACAATAGGGTCAAAGTCTTTAAATATTTGCTCTCCCAATAGTAACTTACTCTACTTTCATCCGACATGCTCTTAAGATTCATTGTTGGAAGACTATAGAAATATATTTATTCCCATACATGGAGATTATTTTATGCCAATTGCTAATTTTGAAAATATGGAAGCACAGCCCTGGGGGTTGTTCGACGGAATTACTATCGAGGATTACATAATCGGGACATTTATTGTTCGTTTACCCCGAAAACAGAATGGTTTAACGCTTGCACAGTTCGCAGCTGTGGAGCAAAGTACCGGAACTTGGATTCGAGTGCCAGCAGAGACGGAGGCGGTACGGAAAAAACACGTCGCAAAAGTGGTGGGTTGCTTCGAGCTACCCAATTGGGAATACGAAATCCCGAAACAAATCGGTAATCTCGATGTAAAAACCCGCGATTATGTCATTCAAATAGCCTGGCCGAAGATCAACCTCCTGAATACTGAGGGAAAATTGAATTTTGCCATGTTGTTTACGGCGCTCATCGGAAACATTTCCATGGGTGGCAAACTGAAATTGATGGATATTTGGTTTCCAAAGGATGTGCTCGCCACTATGCCGGGTCCACGATTTGGCAGTGATGGGATTCGGGAAATTCTCGGTGTCAAAGACCGACCCTTACTTAACAACATGATCAAACCCTGCACTGGGCATTCGGCCGAAGTAGCCGGTGATTTGGCATATAAAGTTGCCTTGGGAGGTGTGGATGTTGTAAAGGACGATGAACTCATCGCAGATCAGCTGTTCAACACTCTGGAGGATCGAGTGACCAAAGTTATGGAGGGTATTGACAAAGCCAAGGAAGAAACCGGAGAAAAAACAATTTACATGATAAATGTGACCGATAACACTCCCCGAATCTTCCGCAATATCGAAGTCGTTCAAGCTCATGGTGGAAACGGGATGCTTGTCAATTACTTACCACAGGGTCTCACCACTATTCAACAGATTGCCGAAGATCCCAGCGTAAAAATTCCAATTCAGATGCATATGGATTTTGCTGGCGTTTGGTACGAGGACGCATGGTCTGGAGTAACGAGCAAGCTCACTTTAGGAAAATTGCCCCGTTTAGTCGGCGGTGATGTGGTCGTACTGCCAGCCCCTTACGGTAAAGCACCGGTGGTGCCCGAACGATTCATTCAGAATGTGATGGAATGTGTCTATCCGCTCCACAATATCAAACCAATGATGCCTATGCCTAGTGGGGGAATTACTCCTGGGATGGTTGAATATGCCGTGAAGGATATTGGCTGGAATTGTATGTTGGGTGCCGGTGGCGGCATTCATGCCCACGAGATGGGACCAACAGCAGGGGCAATGGCTTTCCGTCAAGCGATAGATGCGGCAATGGCAGGCATTCCGGCGAAAAAGGCAGCTAAGGAACACAAAGAGCTGGGTGTGGCCATGGGGATGTGGGGCCAGAAGAAAACCGGCGTATAACCCTTGATGGATTAATTCTCTATCTTTTTTTTCTAAATTGTATTTTGAAATTATAATCTGGGCTATCCCCTTCGCCATCATGATGGCTATTAACATGTGAATATTCCATCAGTAATGCTATTTTGTTCCAGAAAGGGATTCTAATTGAGATTGTGATTCTACATCTGTAGGATCGTAATCAATTAACTGTTGGAGGCGATATTTTGATCGAATTACATTATTACGTCGTAAATTATCATCAGCTAAATAACGTAAAGCCCAATATTTTTTCGATTTCTTGGATTTTTTTAATTGTGGAGATAATTCACTTTCAACTTGTGATAATCGGGTTTTGATTCGGTGATTATCCGGATTACTGGGGTAAGCCAAATATGCTGCTTTCAAAGCCCGATCTCGCACTTCAAACATAGTCAAGAAAGTAGCCATTTGGGCCACATTCAGCCAAAATCCTGCATTAAAATAAGCATCGTGCAGAGCATATACCATGGTAAACAGAGTTTCTTCTTGATAATTTTTCTGCATACATTGGGATGCAAGTGCTTTCCAAGGGAGATGAGTCCCCATGTGATCCACAACTATTCCCTTTTCAGCAAAAGGGTTTCCCATTTCTCGCTGGGATTCTTCTGCATTTAGAATTTGTTGAAACTGAGGGCTCATTCCTCTTGTGTTATCAAATTTAATGATTCTTTCAGGATCTAAATATTCTTCAATGGTGATCCACTTTCGCTTGTGTTTGATAAATGCGCGCCCACAACCAGCGCATCCATAAAGATTCTTTAAACGTGGGGGAAGAGTCATCGGAAGATGGCAAAGTGGACATTTTGGACCTTTAATATGGGCATATTGTTTTTGGTAATCGATTGTGTTTTTGGTTATTGTTATTCACCTGTTATTTTTTTTTCACAGTGATTTCTTATTTACACAATGTTATCATTGGTGAAGAAAAAAATGTTTACATTTAAATTAGGAAAATTTAGGATATGGGACACCCGCGAAGGCCAAGGCATTTTGTCAAATTAAAATTCAAATTTAATTTTGCCATCCCAAAAGAAATTATTATTAAGGAGACATTCTATACCACAGTTGTAGTGTGATCAAAAATGGCTACCGAAAACAACAAAGATGCACAAAGCGCCAGCAATAATCCAAGTATTGAAGTGAGCTACCCGCTTTTAAAAAATGATAACCCAAATGATTTTAATTTTAAACGTGGTATCAGATTTCTTTTTGCCAGTCCACTGAAAGTTATTTTTTTTCTAATGTGGCTGACTGCATTAGTTTTCTCCCAATTTCTTACCATTTCATGGGAAACTAATATTTGGATGGCCTATATCACCTATGGCGTGTTGACCGGATTCTCAACCCTAATCCTCATAATGCTTATCCGGAGGATATTCTCAAAGGGGGAAAAGAAAATTGCCTTGAGGGAAAAACCGATATTTTTGGTGGGTTATGTGATTCTGTTTCTGGTGACTTTTATGTATGGGTCCATTGCTATCACATTAATTGTGATCTTGGGCGTGATTACTAAATTTCTGGCAATAATCCTGACATACAAATTTGCCATCACAATCTCTCAATATTTATTTGGAGAAAAACTGAAAATCCATGAACGGGTTAAAAAACCGGGATTGGTCTTTGCAGGATTAATTTCTCCATTAGGAATTTTTGTAGCGATTAGCCTATTTATGGAGTATCAGTTCGGAATCGCCGATTTTGGAGAGAATTTCTTCAATAGTTTCATCATTATCCTTGTATTGGTCTTACCTCCGGCGATTCTTTCATATCTATTTCTGTTAAATAAAAGAACACCCCTTCATCATCATATAAAATCAATCTATGTATGGTTAGTTCCGACTTTAGTTATAACCGGAGTATTCGGCTATCTGAATTTTGATAGTGAATTAAAAATGGCAAGTTGGTTAGGCCTTGGCATCTTTATCATCCTTGCACTATATTATTTGAGTTCAACAGTTTCGGAAAAAATTGAAGATAAAGGAAGGATAGATCCGTATTATGGTGTGTTATGGTTTTATGTGTTAACAATATCAAATGAAATCTTCATATGGGGCGAGAATTTTAATGAATGGTATTATTATCTTGCCTTTATGGGGTTATCCTTTCTGATCTATCTCTACCTGGCGGTTAAAGAAGTTGCAGGTATGTATGAAGTAAAAAAATTCAACCTTAGCACATTTCTCCAAATTTTCTTTTCGAGTAAACCGATCGAAAAATTTTAAGATACCGTTATACGAAATGTAATGGTTTCCAAGCTAAAAGCCGTTGATGCACTTATTTATTTGGCAGGGGATGATCCTCCAGATAATATTTTCATAGCTTATCAAATTAAATCGGCTCTAGCAAGTGATATTCCAGTGGTACCTGTCATAATTCCTTTAACAAAGGGGGTTCTACCCGAGAGCTTAGCCGAGAGAAAACCCATCAAGATGCAATCCATGAACGTCAAACTTGATCTATGGAATCAACTCAAGAATTATTATTCCTAGATCTTTTTTTTCGCAACTTTTATTTTTTTATCGTAGACGCTAAAAATTGGGCTCACGAACATTCAAAATAAACACGATGATAGTATTATGTAAGGTATCTAAATATTGAAATATCGAAATATCTAAGGTATGATCATAATGTCAGAATATACAAATTCTTCAGAAAATGGTGGAGATCCCGATAACCCGCGAGTCCAGCGGGAATTACGGCAATTTTATAGAGCCAAGGCTGGATTAAGAGCGCATTGGATCTCATTTATTGCTGTGAACGGATTTCTCTTCCTAATCAATATGTTAGTCGGCTATTATTATCCATGGCATCTGTTTCCATTACTCTCATGGGGTATTGGGATGGGTATTCATAGTGCGGTGGTATATATAAAATTTAGTTGTCCAAGGCTTCTTGATCGCGGTTTCTTTATTCATTTCGCCGTATTTTTAATTGTGAATGGCTTCTTTTTGGCAATTAATCTTCTTACAAGTCCCTGGTATCTTTGGTTTGTCTGGCCGATGTTTGCTTGGGGTGTAGGTATAGGAGAACATTTTGTCGCCTATAATGCCAAGAAACGAAAACTTGAAGGAAGACCGATATCCCAATTCTACATTTTGTGGTATCCCGGTGTAGTCTGTATATACATTGCATCAATTGATCTTCTCAGTGGAGGGGGATTTGGCTGGTTTCTATGGCCCTCTGTTCCCATCATGGTGATCGCGTATGCAGCTTTACAAAATCAAGAAAATCTTGCAACTTATAGACACAATAGAAGAGCTAATCTTCCGTTAGTCCATTCAAACCAAAGTGAACCCGTATCACCACCTATGAAAACAAGCGCCTATTCTTCCCAAAGTAATCGAAAATTCTGTCCTAAATGCGGAGAAGAAGTGGGTCCAGGACATCCCTTCTGTGAGTATTGCGGTCAAAAATTGGGATGAAATTCTTCTTCCATCTTATGTATTTTTTGAAATTATTCTTTTTCATCTTCAGTTAATCCCGAGATATTTTTTTAGTAGAGATATTTTTATCAAAGTAATCCCTTAAGATTACTGTGAAAACAATTACAATAAAATTACCTCCTCAAGAAGCCGCACGTTTAGATGCCTTCATTCAAGAAAAAAAATATCCTTCAAAATCAGAATTTATCCGAAATCTCATTAGGCAGAAATTGGATGAAGAAACTCAACAAAAGGAACGCATTGGATGGCTCTCACTTGCAGAACAATCACTTCAAGATTTGTGGAATAATGATAAGGATGAAGAAACATGGAAAGAATATCTTTAATTCTTCAAAGAGATCTCCTTCTGCTCCCATTTCCCTTTTCGAATCATTCAGGAAATAAAGTGCGACTTGTTGTTGTAATCAGTAAATCTAGTTTTAACGCGAAATCACAAGATGTTATTGTAGCTGCGGTGACTTCAAATATTTCAGGGCAAAAAAAGGTGCTCTTAACTAGTGAAGATCTAATAGAGGGTTTTTTAAAGCAGGATAGTTGTGTTAAAGTTGAGAATATTTTGAAAATCTCCAAATTATTTGTTATTAAGAAAATTGGAAGGATTAGTTCAGCCAAACATCTAGAAATTGTGCAAATCCTACAAAATCTTCTTGAATTAGATGGAACAAAGGGTGAAATTAAAAAATGATTATTAAAAATGTCTCAGATGTGCCAATATCCGATGTTACCGCCTACGATTCTACAAACACTACGATTCAATGGTTCAGAACTCCCGAAGAATCCACACATTTCATGTTACGTCGATTTGAAATAGGTCCCCATGGGCAAATTGGTATTCATGGACATCCCGAAGAACATCAAATGTATATTCTACATGGACCGATTCATTTATTGGATAAAGACAGTCAAGCAACCAACGTGGAATCAAACCAATTTGTGTATATGCCTCCGAACGAGCTCCACGGTTATCGGAACCCTAATAATTTTACGGTAAGTTTTCTTTGTGGGATCCCGAAACTCGAAAAATAATTCAACCCAGAACAAACTGAGATTCAGAAATTGGAGACACGGGAGATTTTCTTTCGGTTGACTGATTATGGCGTGATTATGGCGTTTATCGTGAAAAACCTCTTGCTTCATGAAAAGCTTTCGGAGATCTTCATTCATTCCATAAAAATTGAATAAAATATATGAAAGTCTTTTTTGGGGATAAAGAACGAAACCATCAATTTAAATGCAAAAAGGATAATTTATTATTGGTAAATGAAAAAAAAGCGAAGCCGCCCCAATAAAACACAAATAACATCTCTCCATGGAATCCGTCAAGCCCCATTCATCCCTACACGGTTCCCACCCGTTTTCAAACATGGGCACAAACCTTAAACGATGATAATCATGGCTCAACCCCCTCTTTCAATTGATGTTTTTAATTATGGCCGTATGAATGTTCAGAAAATAACGAATAAAAACCGCGAAGCCCTTTTTGTGGAGGTGAATCAACAAGAGCTCAATCGAAACATCTTCCTTCCCATTCGTAACCTCTTCAAATATGAAAATCACTTTTTTCCGAAAAGATTTGCGATTCTGGGGGATTTTAAAACAGGGAAAACTGAATTGGGCAAATATATTCTTCACAAAATTAATAAACACTATACCAACTGCATTAATATTACGATAAATGCCCAACGGTTGCAATTTACGGGGTTAGATGAGATAAATGATTGGATTTACGGTGAGTGGTACACCTCTTTATCGCAAGTAAGCAATCCTGAATTCCAGGAAATTTATTATCGACGGTCCCATGACTTTGAAAAACGTCATCATGGTCCGCCAGCAAAGTTTATTGACAAGATCTATTTGATTTGCGAGATCTATCGGGAATTTCTAAGGGAAAACCCCGATGCCAAATTTGTGGTGGGGTTTGATCAAGCCAATCTAATCGAAAATGAGAAAGATTTCACACCTTTTTTCCAATTTTGGCGAAATTTTCAAGGGTATTGGGAGATGGATACATATTTCTCAGAATTACCGCTTTTTATTTTTGTCATCGGGCATAAAAATTGGATTGATTTTGCTCACCTGCAAAATTCCGTTGGCCGGGGCGTGTTTGATAAGTGGATTAAATATATTTATTGGTCCAACATAGATATTGAACAAATGTATAAAAAACGGTTAATCTATGCGATTGAACACGAGGTCCCGGAAGAAATCCAACAAAAGGTTTTAGATTACTTTTTATGTAGTGGGATTGTGGACTACTTTGGGCGAAAATTGAGCAATTCCAGCACTCAAGAATATTTAGATCAATTTTTTGGGAAATATTTAACCGATTTCCTTACAGATTTTGAGGCCAACATCAAGAAATATAAAAATTTCTTAGATTACTGTAAAAGGAAGACGACCCAAAAGAAATCGGATGATAAATACTTTTACGAACTCGAGAGAGTTTTTATGGGGACTCCTGCTTTAGATTATACCCCAGTGTTCCAATTTTTAAGTGAGAACCAAGAAAGAAAATGGTTTGAGGATCTTTTTTCACTGATAGAAATAGTATATGACAAGAAATCTATAAAATTTGGTTCAAAAGATTTTCAAAAACATCAGAATTTGAATTATGATTTTATCTATAATACTTTTACAAATTCACCGTTTGATGGAGATTTTTCCCCCAAATACACCCCTGCATTACTGACCAACCATAAAGACGATTTAATTCTCAATGAAACGTTTAAAAGTTGTTTAGAAGCGATCGAAGGAAGGGATCGTCGGGGTCCCATTCATATGCTGAAACGTTTTGTGAAATCAAAGCGTGTAAATCGGGTTCAATTTGATGAAAGCAAGAATGGCGCAGAAATGGAAAATCTCCTTAATAAGATTAAAATAAATGCCTCAGCGATGTTGGAAATCGTTAATCGATGGGGGATCAATAGTGTGGTTGGGGTTGTGCAGAGTAATCAACCGATTAATCAAACCTATCTTACACGATTCTACAAATATAAGGAAAATTCTATCGAATTTATAGATCTTTACAAGAAAAAGTCGACAAATTGGCCATATTTTGATAAATTGGGCCGGAATTTGGTCGAATCTATCGTCGAAAAGTCTTTTCCAGAAGATGCCATCATATCCAAGCACCTCGACTTTGAACATTTGAGAAATTTAAGAACCAGAGCTTTCCAACCAACAATCTCGAATATCGAGTTGACTCAAGTTGTCGCCGAAATAATTGAATGTTTTCTCACCAAAATGCAAGAGTTTGATACTCGAAAAGATGAACTCAAAATTCCCCAGATGATCGAGAAACCAAAAATTGTACGGAATCAGGTTTTATTGGTGGTGGATGGCCCCAATTCCCTCGGTCAAGATTACAAAGATCGCATTAATTTGAAAACTCTCATAAAATATGCCCAACATTTAAATAATAATGCAGATTTGTGTTATTTCTATAAATTAGGAGAAAAACATATTAAACCAGACAAGATAAGTGCGATGGGATTCTCTCTTACCCCCCACCATAAAGATATTGATCATAAGATTAAAGAAAAAATTCGTAGGTCGCTTAATTCTAAATCCCCCCCTACGTTGATCATAATCTGTACTAAAGACGGTGATTTTGCCGATTTCATAAAAAACATTCGAAACACTTATCAAGTGAATTTTATTTTGGCTGTCTCTTCAAAACAAGGGTTAGCCCATTCCTTGGAAATGATCTTTGAAGAAGAAGATATTAAATTCTTCCCCAAAAAATTGCCTCCCCAAAAATATCCCCCAAAACAGTCTATTGTAAGTATAGCAGATGTAAACCCGGTTGATTACATCAAAGCGATTGCAGAAAATGACATCTATTCTTATGATGATCTTCAACCAGGGATGATTTTAAAGGGAATTGTTACTCGGGTTGAAAGATATGGGGCTTTTATTGATATCGGTTTAGATAGGACGGGGTTGGTTCATATTAGCGAAATTTCGAATAGATATGTTGAAAATGTCGCAAATTATCTTCCAGTCGGTCATTCAACACAATTTGTAGTGCTCAACGTAGATATTGAAAAGAGAAAATTTACTCTTTCATTAAAAGGGGTAAAAGAATATGTTTGAATGCGATTTCTATTTTTGGCTATAAAGCAATAGTGATTTAATCGTGGTTTCGGTTTTAGTAATGAGAATTATGAGGAATAAAAAAATGTTGATTAAGAATGTTTCCGATGTGCCTATTTCCTATGTTACCACCTACGATTCTACAAATACCACAATCCAATGGTTTAGACCTCTCGAGGAATCCACTAATTTTTGTTACGTCGATTTGTAATTGGGCCCCATGGGCAAATTGGAATTCATGGGCATCCCGAAGAACACCAAATGTATATTTTACAGGGTCCCATCCATATATTGGATAAAGACGGTCAAGCCTCCAACGTGGAATCAAACCAATTTGTGTATATGCCTCCGAATGAGCGGTTTTTTTCTATTTGCAATTTGAAATTTTTTACAAATATTCACTTGATGGGGAAATCCAAATATTAACCCAAAACAGCCCTGCAAGATTTCTTTTTATTAGTGGGGATCCATTGCATGAATCAGTGGATTGGAGGGGCTCATTGTAATGAATACCGAGAAGAATTGGATAAAGCCTTTTTGGGGGGTGCAAAACCACCAATTTATCAAATCCTAACCAAATCTTGATTAATATATTTAGGTTGAAAATGATTACATTGTATAATACATTAATTTAACCTTAATATTTATTATAGTAAACTAAAATTCGGAACTTGATTCTGGTATGAAGGATGATATTAATTTAGACGATATTTTGAATTCAATTCAAGAGGGCATAAGTATTCTTGATAGAGACCTTACGGTTCTTAAAGTTAATCAAATAATGAAAAATACTTATAAAGAAAATCTTCCACTTGTTGGGAAAAAGTGCTATGTGTGCTATCAAAATGCATCGATTCCGTGTAATCCTTGCCCATCACTTCGTTGTTTAGAAACTGGGGAAACAGAAATATCCATTGTTAAAGGTCCTCCTGATTCTCCAGTTGAATGGATCGAATTGTATGCTTATCCAGTCAAGGATGCGAAAACTGGAGAAATTAACAAAGTAATTGAGTTTGTCCGTAATATTACGGAACGAACAAAAATTCTGAATGATCTATATCAAGAAAGAGCCCAACAAAGAATAATCCTTGATGGAATTCCATTAAGCATAACATTTGTTGATGAAAATCTCAATATAAAATGGACCAATATTACAGCAGCCAATTCAGTCAATAAAACTCCAAATGAATTGATAGGAGTGAAGTGTTATAAAATCTGGGCAGATATAGATCGTCCCTGTGAAAATTGCCCAAGTTTGAAAGCAATTGAAACTGGAAAAACCTCAAGATATGTAAGAAAAACCCCAAAAGGTATTATGTGGGATGAAATAAGCGAACCAATTTATGATTTTAACGGAAATTTGGTTGGAATCGTTGAAGTGGCAACAGATATAACCGATCAAAGGAAAGCGGAGAAAAAATTGATTGAAGCCCAGAAAATGGATTCAATCGGAAACCTTGCGGCTGGAGTTGCCCACGATTTTAATAATATGCTTGGTGGAATTCTTGGATACACAAGCCTTTTACTTCAAGAGGAAAAAAATGAAGAAAAGAGAGGTTTTCTAGAGGGGATATTGGATGCTGCTACTAGATCAAGTGATCTAACCAAAAAATTACTCGCTTTCGGAAGACGTGGGAAAAATTTGGTTCAACCCGTTGATTTAAACATTGTTATCCGGAAAGTATTCTCAATTTTAAAATATACAATAGCAAAAACAATTATGTTGGAAACCCAGTTTGAAGAGAATTTATACTATATAGATGCTGATCCTTCGCAAATGAATCAATTGGTGATGAATTTAACAGTTAATGCCGCGGAAGCGATGCCGGAAGGAGGGATCCTATTAGTCAAAACAAAAAATATTCAAATGGATGATTCAAATCGTACCCTTTTTCCCGATCTTCAAAATGGAAATTACGTTCAACTAATTATTAAAGATACTGGAACCGGTATTGATGAGGAAACAAAAAAGCACTTATATGAACCATTTTTTACAACCAAAAAGGAAGGGAAAGTTAAAGGGACTGGGCTCGGTTTGGCTACTGTCTACGGCATTGTAAAAAGCCATTCGGGATTAATTGAAGTATTTTCAGAAGAAAATGAAGGAGCAACTTTTAGTGTGTTTTTTCCCCAAGGAAAAAGAGATAAATCCGAAGGAAATGTTCAAGAATTTAATGAAGATAAAAAAGAAGAGATAGTTATGCCTGATTCTCGAAAAACGATACTTATCGTTGAAGATGAAGAAATTATAAGGAAAATGTTAATAAAGATAGCGGAAAAATTAGGGTATTCCGTTTTATTTGCAGAAAATGGTCAAAAAGGAGTGGAGGTTTACCTTGAATACTATACAACCATTGATTTAGTAATTCTTGATATGAAAATGCCTATTATGGGAGGAAAAGAAGCGTATATCAAGATGAAAGAGAAAAATCCCCATGTCAAAGTTCTTCTATCAACAGGATATGGACAAAATGAAGAAGCCCAAAGCCTCCTGAATTTAGGGATAAATGGATTATTGGCAAAGCCATTTAAATTCGAGGTGTTATCCAAGAAAATACAAGAAATTTTAGATAATTAAGCCCTATTTCATCAATATACCAGATATATTAACAAATTAGAAACAGAACTCATTGTTATTTCGCCTGATTCCCTTATTCATTTTTCTTTCTGAAGGAAAAAATTCGAGACATGTTGATTTATCGGATGAAAAATGGTCGAACTATTCAAGAAATTATTCCTATATTTATCGCAATTCAATGGAATGAATGTTCGAAAACTGATACTCATCGCTTTTTATACCCAATTTACATGAGATTAGTGTATTTAACTATACCACGATACACGATACGAGTTTGATTTAAGTATGAAAAACGTAAAATATACTATCATAATGAAAAATAAAGTGAGGGGATCTCTCACTCTTGGAGTAGTGCTCGGAATTCTTTTATTGTCATTTCTTTATCAAGCACCTTCAATTAAAGCAGATGTCCATGTGGATGATTTTCAGAATCAAGATTCATTATCGCCAAGTCATTTCTGGAAAAGTCCCCGGGTTGCTCAAGAAACAGAAGAAAATATGTTGAATTCATCTATTGTATTCAATCAAACCGCATTTTTACCCGGTTCGATTGCCCAGATTAATTTTACCTTAACCAACGATTTCGAATATGATTTGGAGAATATCGCAATTACTGGCGAGATTCCTGAAGGAATTGTACTTTCCACAGGCAGTTTAGAGTTTACACAAGCAATCTTAGCACCGAATCAATCCGTGTGCCATACTTTTGAAATCGAAGTACCGGAGGATACCGAATATGTCAATTCGTTAGATTTGGTCTTTTTAATTGATTCGTCCGGCTCGATGTCGGAGGAACTTAGCGAAGTGAAGAATGAAGTAGGAACTTTAATTTCTGAACTGAACACCCAAGTGGAAAATCTCCGAATTGGCTTTATAATGTTCGGTTCAACCCTATATGGCGAAAATCCCTATGATGATCCCCGCAACGTGCTCCCTTTTAGCTCGAATTTAGAGACTATTGATAATTTCATCGCCCAATTTTCCGCAAGCGGGGGTGATGAACCCTGGGGCGATTCACTGAACTATCTAAAAGAAATGTCTTGGGATGCTGGTGCTCGATTGGCTATTCTAATAACTGATGAAGAAACCAATGCAGATACGAAGATTAACAGTAATGATGACTCAGAGTTATACAATCTAGTAGAAGAATTGGTGGAAATGGGTATTTTCGTGAGTACTATGATGTGTTATGGGGGAAATGACCATTTAGAAGAACAACTTACTCAAATCGCGACCATTGGTGGTGGTACTTACATCGAATTATCCGGTGAATCTTCGGAATTAATTGATACCGCCATTGTTATGTGTGAAGAAGTGTTGGCTGAAGCAGGCCTTCTAATTTCTGCCGAATTTACTGTTGTCTATCAAGAGGAATCCATAACCGAGGTTCAAACAAAATATATTCTCACAGATAACACTCCCCCGCGTATGATTCTGAATTATATGCCCTTTTATACCATGATAGACACCGATCTGCAATTACAGTATAAATTGATTTGCGAAACGTACGATTCTGCCGGGGTTGAAGTTGTAGATGTATTTTACCGTTTTAACGGGGAAGGTGCATATACTGCTGCAATCATGAATAAATCGCATGGGATATTCTATTATAATCTTCCCATATTAGACATAGGGACTCAAGTGGAATTTTACTGTTATGCAGCAGATATCTTGGGCAATGCTGAAACATCAGACATCTTTTCGTTCGAAACCTTAGAAGAGGAAATCACAAAATTGGAAATTAATACCGTCGAACGACTAACCTTAAACGAGGGGGAATATCAAATTTTTGATTTGGAAATCCACCCTCAAGACAATGCCTGCTTGTTCTTCATTAGTACTCATGAAACTCTTATCAATATTGTGGGAGGTGACGAACTCAATATATCCGGAGAATACCGATTGGATGATGAGAATTACTTTATCTGGCAGGAATTTTTCGAGGTTTCAATGAATCTCACTGTGATACTGCAATCTCTGGAAAATGCAATAGGGGACTCCTCCAACATCATTGTGGGGTATGCAGAAGTGCAAGAACTTACCCAAAATAGCACCGGATTTGATTCTGTGGAAGTGGAACTGAATTTGAATGATGTCTATTTATACGAGCTGAATGTGAGTTCGGAGGAAAATTCCCATTTGCATGTGCAAATCGCTCAAGAAGATGATTATCAATTTTATTACATGGGCATCTGCAATTCCACTGATCTCTTGAAATCCCAGACATTTACCAAAATTTCCGTGCCTATTTCAACCAGCGGCAGATATTATTTCTTTGTTGTGAATCTCGATCCGCAAGCCCTTGATGTGAATGTGAAAATTTCGTTCGGTTATGGGGAAATCGATGATGATCCGTATTGGTATGTCGATACTGGTGCTGCTATGAGTCAAAATATCCCCAGTTATTCTACACTTATATTAGGGATGATGTCGGTCGTAACGCTATTCATGATATGGCAATTTGAAAGAAGGAAGAAAAAACATTAATAGATAGCATACGAATCCGACAATTTAAATTTAAATTGGTGAAATATGAAAGCGCAATCTAAGAGAATTTGGGTTATACTCCTAATTTCCATTGGTATATTTTCATCGAGCGGACTTTTTCTTTTTTCTTCCCATATTTCCAACACAAAAGAGCCGACATTGCAAGATGTTACCTCAGTTCTTGAATATTCTGAGAAAGAAATTGAACGCATTCTTTCTGCAGGTGATTTGAATGGTGCCTATATCGGGAGTGATTACATTGCCACACATGACTATAATGATTATTTGGGGGAAGCTAAGAGTCGTCGCTATTCGTTTTTGGGTAATAATTCTCTCGAACTGATAACACACACTTCATCCTGTTTTTTTGAATATCAGCAAGATTTTGGCACGAAATATCGCTATATTTCTGTAGAATCGGGCGTTTCTGAATACAATCAGTTAAGTTCCTTTCAATTATCTGTGACATCCCAAAATTATCAAACAAATTGGTTAAATTCCCACATCAATGCAGAGTTAGACAAAACACTCTCGTGGTATGGTACGGTTTATCAATTCAGCTCTAATGACAGTGCGGATATCACGTTTTCCATCCCTTTTGTCTTTTTGGAGCCGTTCATCAATTCGAAAGACCCGTATGTATATGTCGGGCTCTTTGACTCGAATGGTTATGCGTCAAATGGGGAGTGGGAGATTTTGGATATGATCAACGTGGCCAACTTTGATAATCAGTCTCGGATTTCCTTTGAAGTAACCTCTTATGATGCAAATCAGGAATCTACCACTAATTCCAATCAGTATCAATATACATTCACCCTATTTTTCCCGAAGATCATTCCAGACTCGGGGGCTGATATTTCAGGTGGATCCTCAAATCTAACTAGGATTTTAATCGGGCTCCTTCTTCTAGGCGGAGTTGGATTGATATTGGCAATGTCCAAGGAAGAATATCGGAAATTTCTCGTGCATTGGGTAGCTCCTCGCGCGAATCGGCATCAGTTAAATTGGGATGAAATCTTTGAAAACGAAAATAGGATGAAGATTATCGGCGCAATCTTGCAGTTCCCCGGTATCCACTACAATCAAATAAGCCGTGCCACCCATTTAAAAGGTGGTCAGCTGCGTTGGCATTTGGATGTTTTGTTGTCTTATGGAGTAGTCAAATCTAAGCCCGTTGGACAGTATGTTTTATATTTTCCTGTTAACAAGACGAATCCTATCAGCGAAGAAGATTTAGCTGTGGTTAAATCAAGCAGCACACTCAATATTTTGAATATAATCCGTTATTCTCCAGGTATTAATGGAAGTAAAATTGCGGACTTAACGAAAATGAAGCGTAATTCTATTAAATATCACATTGATAAGTTACTCGAACGGGGAATCATCTATTATCAACAAGAGGGACGCCAGAAACGACTTTTTTATAACAAAGAAAATGAATTTTTTGAAGATTTGATGGATCAAGATGATAATCTACCGGGTACCAACGATATTGGAGCATGAAAATTCAATCGATTTAAGAGTCAATTTTTCTTTTTTTCCATACTTCTTGTTTCCACTTTTCGATAGATGCAAAGAACTTGATAATCAATGGATGATTTGGGTCCACACCTCTCTTTTTGATGGTTTCTCGCCATGCAGATATCATATCACTTGGTAGAAGCAAAATTTCATAATCGGTCTTAGTTCCAATAAACCTTAAATATCCATCGTTTATTTGTTCGTTTATGATAACTGCGCCGAAAAATTTATTCACTTTAGCCGCAAATTCATAATATTGGCGCATTGGTTCCATACAATTGCTCCGATATCGAAGAACCATATAATTCCCTTCTGGTTCTTCATCATTGGAAAATCCTTCTGGTTCTTCATCTTTGGAAGATCTTTCAAATAAATTTTCGATAGACAGATTTTCTTGTACGAATTGTTCGAAGATATAAACATACATACTGTAAGATTTCTCATAGATTTTTGCAAACGCTTGTTGGGAAGGAAAATCAATCCTTACACAAGGTTTTCCATTATATTCAATCGTTCGGCAGTCTTTACCGTACAATTCCTTGAAACCGTGGCTCACTTGTTCCAACAATTCTAATTCTGTCAATTCTTGTTCAAGGGTGCTATCAACAGAAATTTCGAGAAAGATAGGTTCATCAGTGTTACACGCATACATAAG
>JABCSI010000283.1 GCA_018238965.1 Promethearchaeota archaeon | reverse complement strand
TTCTCTTCATTGAGTGTAATAATTGTTGCAGTAATTTTTTGCATTGATAGAACTTCTTATATTTATATAAAGTGATTGTAACAAAGAACTACTGTCCACCCTCTAAAAGTCGAAGAAAAGAGAATTCATAATATTATGCAGACCAAGAAAATAGGAAAGGCCTTATTTCAGTGCCTATAGCCGAAAATATATACTTTTTCCTCAAATATCAATAACACTCAAGTCCATTTCTGGAAATCCCGGGATAGGCACTTTAACACGAAACATGTCCAAATCGAGCTTAATTTCACGTTTTCCCAATCCCCTTAATCGTTTTTTCATGATTTCACAATCTGTCGAATTATATTAAATAACTTTAGCTTATGGCTTCGATAATCTGTATGATGGTGCATCAGTCCAAAACATTATTCACATTACACTCATTATAAGACATAACTTTACTAGGAATTTTTGATAAAAAATGAAATATCTCTTCATAAGTGCCCATCCAGATGATTTGGAGTTCAGTTGCGCGAATTTAATCCGTCACTTGGCTCTAAAGGGGCATGATGTGAAGATTTTGTGTCTTACCAAAGGTGAATTCGGCATTTTTCAGCAAGAATGGATCGGCCCTCGATTGGCTCGCATTCGAGAAAGTGAACTCCTAAGGGCGGCGAAAATCAACGCCATTACCCCTGATAGGATTTTCTTCGGGGATTTTATCGATGGTTTTCTCAAATTTACTACGGAAAGCGTCACTACCTTGATTCAATGGCTCAATCGTTTTCAACCGGATATCGTTTTTGCTCCCGAAGCCCTGTATGCCTATTATTGGCAGGTCGATCATATCCATTGCGGGCGCATTCTCCATTATATTTATGCATCTTGCCAAGATCGATTGAAGAATCCCTTGACTGCGTTATATTTCTATAATACTCTCCGTCCGAATTTTTGGTGGCCTTTTGATGATCCTACACTGGGAAAACAATCATTTTTACAGCATCGGAGCCAATGGTGGTTCATCAAGTGGATTATGCTGTTTTATTCTTTGGATAAGGTGAATTTTTGGCATCGACGATTGGGAAATTGGAAATATGCGGAGCGATATCGCCGAATTTTTGTTAATTCACACCTTGCATCCAAAACTATCCCCATTTTTGCTCGAGGAATTCTCGGATTAATTTCACATTTACCGGCGTTTAATCCCACAAGTAAACGTTATGAAGTATTGCACAAATCTTCTGAGTTTGCCCAAGAAGTCAAGCAGTTGTGCGAGCGATTTTACCCAGAAAATGTCTGAGGTTACTTTTAGAAAATCAGAATGTTAGAAATTAGAAAGTAGTGAAATAATTTCCGATCGGCTTACTAATTAATGGGATTAATGAGCTATAGTTTTCTTCACCGGAATTTTCCTTAGGAAATTGAGTTGCGCGTTTATATCTTCCAGAGATTGAGATTCTTGGGACTCAAGTGTTTCAAATTCTTTTAACCAATGAGCAAATGGATCCTTTTTTGCCTTCTTTGTATTAGAGTGCATCTTGCCCTTGGTAATTTTTGTCTTCATATGAAACCCTCAACCCCGAAAGATTTGTAGGAAAGAATATTTTGTTCTCTAAAAAAATGTTCTACCATCGTAAACCGCGGGTGGCTTATAATTATTCGCAATCGGCTTGGAAGTCGAATAATCCAAGATTATTACATTATCGTTAGCCATGCATCAATTATTTAACCGTAAATCCAAAAATCAAAAAAAAATTGCACATTCTTCAACGGATCGCAACAGAAAGAATGAAATCGCAGTTAAAATTTATTGTTGCTTAGCATCCTTTTTGTTCTTTTCACTTCTCAAAATTTTACCCTTGGACTGTTCCAGCTTTTCTTTAATATGGGCTTTGGATTTATCGTAAGAATCCTTCAGTTGATCGACTTTCTCCTCAATGGCTTCCTTCACCACACAGGTAACATCTTCTAAATTTTCCTTAATGCGCTCTTTTGCCGGTTTATCCTTAAAAGGCTCAACTGCTTCACGCAAAAATAAGTCCTCGGAATAAACATCGCAAGGTAAAGTTTCCGGTGGTAATTTGGATTCCCATCCCCCGTTTTTTAACCATTTTTGGGTATGGACATAGGCCGCTTGAATCAATTCCGTGGAACGGCTGAAATCGATAGGATTTAATAACAATCCGGGAGGCGAGGGTATAATGCGCAGATCCACCTTATCTTTATAGAGATGGTAGTCAGAAGTGAGTTGTCGGGTTAGTAAATACAGGAGCGCCCTTACTACTACCTCCTCTAGATTCTTGGGATAGACTTCGGGTGTATTGAGATAACCTGTGGGGAAAACTATAACCCTTTCTGCACCGAGTTTCACCGCTGTGGAAATTGGGCAATTATTGACTACACCTCCGTCAAATATCATTAAATTCTCCATATATTGGGGAGGAAAAACCAACGGAATGGCAACCGATCCCATCAACGCTTCCAAAACTAATCCTCGATTGAAAACAACCTCGCGTCCAGTCTTTAAATCCGTGGTAACTGCATAAAAAGGAATTTTTGTATCTTCAAATTTTTGGTAAGGGAGATGTTTCTGGAGAAGTTCACGTAGGTTTTTTGGTGAAATTAAATATTTCCCGAAGGATAGCAGGTTCTTTACTGGGGTTACGGGAGATGGGCTAAATACATTTTTGAAGGTAACCTCGTTCCAAATTGTTTCTAATTGAAGCACACCGGCCGGAGTTGGATTGTAGGCATAAAAAGCGCCGTTCAAACTTCCCACAGATGTACCGATAATAAAATCTGCCTTTATTTCCTCATCATATTCGGTCAAGGCCTTCAGCATTCCGACCTCGAGGGCACCTAGGCTGGCACCGCCGGAAAATACAAAAGCGGTCTTCATAGGATGAAATACGTTACAGCCTTTTTAAACTCATCTACACCCATACTTCCGAAATTCTTCCCTTTTTACAAACTTAATTCGGATTTTAACTCCGAATTCAATAAGGAACCGATAGTAATAATTATGCAAAATCTAAAATATTTCTGTAGAATTCTCTTTTCTTAACCAAGCTCTGTTAAGACTATAATTCACCGTTGTGGCAGTTTTTATCAAAACTCTTTATATTCTATATGCTTTACCAGTCAAGCCTTCAATATTCACCCGATCCTAATAAGGAAAATAATATATAGTAATTTCTCTTTTCATGAACAATGTCTAAATTTTCTCGTCTATATTCATGGTATTTTGGCATTCCTATTTTGGAAATTATTCTTATAATAATCCTAAGTCCACCAAATTACGATTCTCAAACTCGATTAATTGGAGCCCTTGCCGGAGTTGTCTCCTATGCTTTCTTCACGTTTGAATTTATTTTGACTGCCCGGCCCGTCCCAATTGAAAAGGAAATGGGACAGGATAAACTAATCAAATTTCACATGTGGATGAGTGTGCTCGCTCTCTTGCTTGCCGTTGCCCACATGCAACAGACTATGAATTCGGGAGATAGCTACAAACCTCTGATTCCCATGATCGGATACGGAATTTTAATTGGTTACGCACTAATTATTTTGCTTGCCTATTTCTTCCTTTCTAAAAAACCAAAACCCGGGAAAACATTAGCAATCAGATATAACATCTCGATGTTCATTCATAACTTCTCAATGCTCGTCACCGTGGTCCTTTTGCGTCACGTTATGCAGGCCGAAGCCACTACAGAATCCCTGATATTGAAGATAATCTATATTGGCCATTTCCTCGTTGCCTTGGGATATTGGATCTATCATAAAGTCGTACGGACAATCCTATTGAAGAAAAGCCCATACACGGTCACGGAAATTCGGAAAGAAACCAAGGATATATGGGCACTTGTATTAAGCAAAGTCGATGGAAAAGTTATGGATTATGAAGCAGGCCAGTTTGGATATTTGTCGATATTACAAAAGGGCTTCTCTAAGGAATTCCATCCCTTCAGTTATGCTTCTTCTCCGAATGAGGATAAAATAACCATTCTCATAAAGGAATTGGGTGATTACACCCTAAAACTGGGAGAAATTAAAGTTGGCACAATGGCATTGCTCGATGGTCCCTATGGGAGTTTTAAACCTTTAACCGGAACACAGGATGAGTTAGTGTTTATCGCCGGGGGAGTCGGTATCACTCCATTCCTATCCAGTCTTGGTGTCCTAAAGGAAACTGCCCCTGATAAAAAAGTCACTTTGTTATACGGAATGAGGACGCAAGAAGACCTTATCAAGACGGCATTTTTCGAAGATTTGGAGAAAACCATGCCCAATTTTAGATACGTTCCAGTCTTATCCGATGACGATGGTTGGGCCGGTGATATTGGCTTTATTGATCAACCCTGCTTGGAAAAATTTGCAGCATGTGAAGATCCTGAGCCCGAAAACCAGACAAAAGAATATTTTATCTGCGGACCCCCATTGATGATTTCCCTTGTACAAAACAGTTTGCGACAAATGGAAGTTTCCTACAAGTATGTTCATGTAGAGCAATTCTAAGGGCAAATTCTTGATTTTCTTTCATTTTTTTCTCTTATTTCTTTATATCACTAATCTATAATCCAAATTATTATAATAGCTGTACTTTGAAGGAATTTGAAAGATTTTGTAAGATTTTAAGGGATATTGAGGGATCTTGAATAAGTTAAAGATAAAAAATAATAGAAAGAAACAGTAAAAAATGCGAAGAAGATGAAAAACTTGCTCTATTTAAAATCGTTCTTGTGCCTCCCAAATAGTTAAAAAATCATCTGTCAGTATATATTTGAACATTTACTAATTTCAACCAGATTACCGGGTTCCAAGATCACATATGTTCCTTTTGTTTGTGTTCCATAGCCAATTTTTTGACTTCTTCTTCAGTTTTCCCATAGAAATGTTCGCCACAGGCGCCGCATTTAATTGAGTGAGTGGGTGTCATAGGGGTACATAGTAAAACCGTAAGAATTAAAAAATATGTCTAACCGAATTTAGGGAAACGGGCCAATGGGCAAGAAAAAAATAAGTTTCGTTATTGCTTGAATCTCAAAAGATTATTACCGTGCTTTACTTATATTTATATAATTATTAATAATATAAAAATATATATTTATAATTTTAATATGAGAAAAATTATATGGATATAAAATGAAATACAAATAAACCATATTTATATTTAAATACATGTTTAACTATATGTTTATTATGGTATCAAAAACTTTGACAATTACTGAAGAAGTATATCACATTTTGAAAGAGTTGAAGCGTAAAAATGAAAGTTTTTCCAATTTGCTAAGAAGATTAGCTATGGAAGTCAACGGTCAGAAATTAGATGCGTTTTTCGGTAAATGGGAAATGAATGATCAAGAATACAAAGATATTCATAACGATAGTTATGAATCGGTATATAGCTACCCATTAAGTGTAACCTAAACCTAACGAGGAACTCGTTTTGGCTGACTTCAAAATTAAAAAAGGCTTCGAAATCAAGGTTTCAGGAAAACCCAGACCTGAAATCGAGGACGGTGCGGCCCCGCGGCAATTCGCGGTCTATCCTGCCGAGTTCGAAGGAATCAAGCCACGCCTGAAGGTTTCGGC